>JAAYRG010000052.1 GCA_012518885.1 Clostridiales bacterium
CAAACTCTAAGAATAGTTACCCTTGAAGGGGAACTTTTCAATCCTGGTGGTTCCATGTCTGGTGGTGCCTATAAAAACTCAAGTAATTTACTTGGAAGACGTAGGGAAATAGAGGAACTCGTAAAATCAGTAAGGGATTTAAGTGAATCCCTAAGGCAGCTTAGTGAAGAAAAGGAAGAAAATAAGAAAAGAAAAACTGCTTGTAGGCAGGAGTTAGAGACTATAAAAAATACACTCCAAAACCTGTCCTTAAAGCAAAATACAGTAGAGCTTCATATTGAACAACTAAACCTTAAAAAGGATAATATTAAGAAGGCCTTTAAAGAATATAATGATGCAATTAATGAAATTAAGAATAAAGAACTTGACTTACAAGAAAACATTAAGAAAATTAAAGGTGTTTTAGCTGAAAATGAAGCTATACGTATGGAAATCCAGAAAAAGATAGAAGAAACAAGTTTAGCCTTAGCAAAAATGCAAGATGTTCAAGCTAAGTTGTTAGAAGAGCAGTCATTGGTTAATGTTAAGTATTCTACTATACAAGAGAGAAATGATAATATTATTGAGAATGTTCAAAGGATAAAAGGAGAGATTGCCAAATTATATAATGATAAAAATAATTTGGAAGAATCCCTTGTTAGCCTTTCTGAGCAGATTTCCCTAAAAGAGACTGAACTTAGTGAATTAAAAAATAGGATTGAAAAAGAAAAGGTTAGTATAGTAGAATTAGAGAATAATATAGCTAAAAAGACAGAGTTAAGAGACCAGGAAACTAATAAGTATAAAAGTCTCTTTAAGGAAAGAGAAAGAATCTCTGAAGAAATTAATGAGCTAGACAAAGAATTACTTCGTCTAAACAATCAACACGAAAAATATACCAACCAAATAGAGGCCCAAGTTAATTACATCATGGAAACTTATGAATTAACATATACTAGTGCTCTAGGTTATAGGGATGCTACTATTAAGAATATTAATGAAACGAAAAAAGAAGTAGCAAAGCTAAGAACTAAGATGAAGGGGATTGGTAGTGTCAATATCGATGCTATAAAGGAATACAAAGAGACACTAGAAAGATATGAATTCTTATCCAAGCAAAAAGAAGACTTGCAAAAATCTGAAGAAAATCTACTTGGTATTATAAATGAGCTAGAAGATGGTATGCGTAAGCAATTTAGTGAGAAATTTCAGGCCATCAAAAAGGAGTTTAATCTTGTGTTCCGTGAACTCTTTGGTGGTGGAAAGGCATCACTAGAATTAACAGAAGGTGAAGATATACTTACAGCAGGTGTAATGATATCTGCTCAACCACCAGGTAAAAAACTTCAGAATATGATGCAACTTTCTGGTGGAGAGAAGGCGCTTACTGCTATTTCCTTATTGTTTGCTATTCAGAACTTAAAGCCATCTCCATTTTGTTTGTTAGACGAAATTGAAGCTGCGCTAGATGAATCAAATGTTGATAGGTTCGCAAACTATTTACATAAACTATCAAAAAATACTCAGTTTATTGTAATAACCCATAGAAGAGGTACTATGGATGCAGCAGATGTCCTATATGGTATAACTATGCAAGAAAAGGGTGTATCAACCCTTGTGGCAGTTAGTTTAATAGAAAATGAATTAGATAATTAGACAATCTTAGGAGGTTAGTAATGGAAGTAAAGAAGAAAGGCTTTTTTGGTCGTCTGGTAGAAGGCCTTACAAAGACTAGAAACAACCTAGTATCAGGGCTTGAATCATTATTTAGTGGTTCTAGTATTGATGAAGACTTTTATGAAGAGTTAGAAGAAATTCTAATAATGGCAGATATAGGTATAAAGACAACAACAGATATTATAGAAAATCTAAGGGAAAAGGTTAAAGAAAACAAAATCAAAGACCCACAAGAATGTAAAGAATTACTTGTTCAAAGTATAAAAGAACAGATGCAAACAAAAGACGATGCCTACGATTTTGAAAACAAAAAATCAGTGGTTATGGTGATTGGTGTTAATGGTGTTGGTAAGACAACATCTATTGGAAAATTAGCGAGTCAGTTAAAAGCCAAGGGTAACAAGGTTGTAGTAGCAGCAGCTGATACTTTCCGTGCAGCAGCTATTGAACAACTAACAGAGTGGACCAATAGGGCAGGTGTTGATGTTATTGCTCAAAAAGAAGGCTCAGACCCTGCAGCAGTAGTATATGATGCGGCAAATGCAGCCAAGTCTAGAAACGCTGATACATTAATAATTGACACTGCTGGAAGACTTCATAATAAGAAGAATCTGATGGAAGAATTAAGAAAAATTGACCGAGTAATTTCAAGAGAATGGCCAGAAGCAACTAGGGAAACCCTAATAGTCTTAGACGGTACTACAGGCCAAAATGCCTTAGTACAAGCCAAACAATTTAGTGAGGTAGCACAATTAAGTGGAATTATAATAACCAAACTAGATGGTACAGCTAAAGGCGGTATTGCTATAGCAATTCAGTCAGAACTTGGAATACCTGTAAAATATATTGGTGTAGGAGAGCAAATAGACGATTTACAAAAGTTTGATGCAGATAGTTTTATTGACGCCCTATTTAGCGTAAAGGAGTAATAGAGAAAAAATGATGACATTAGATAAATTTGAAAAGGCTGTAGAAATAGTCCACGAAGTAACTCTAAAGACAAATCTAATTTATAGTGAGTTTTTCTCCAAAGAGTCAGGTAACAAGGTTTATTTAAAACCTGAAAACATGCAACTTACAGGTGCATATAAGGTTCGTGGGGCTTACTACAAAATTAGTACTTTATCAGAAGAAGAAAGAAGCAAGGGTTTAATCACTGCTTCTGCAGGGAACCATGCCCAGGGTGTCGCTTATGCTGCCAAGAAATTTGGTGCTAAGGCAATTGTTGTAATGCCAACTACAACACCTTGGATAAAGGTTAACCGTACTAGAAGTTATGGGGCTGAGGTAATATTACATGGCGATGTTTATGATGATGCATGTGAATATGCATATAAGCTGGCAAAAGAGAATGGCTATACCTTTATTCACCCCTTTAATGATGAAGTACTCGCTACAGGGCAAGGAACAATAGCTATGGAAATCTTTAGGGACCTACCAACCATAGATATCATCTTAGTTCCTATGGGTGGTGGCGGCCTAGCATCAGGCGTTTCTACCCTTGCAAAAATGTTAAATCCAAGCATCAAAGTAATAGGTGTTGAACCAGCAAATGCTAATTGTATTCAAGAATCCTTAAGAAGAGGTGAGGTTGTAACCTTACCAAATGTTGATACTATAGCTGATGGTACTGCAGTAAAAACTCCTGGTGAAAAGGTCTTCCCATATATTCAAGAGAATATTGATGAAGTTATCACAGTTGATGATCAAGAACTAATAGTTTGCTTCCTTGATATGATAGAAAATCATAAGATGGTCGTTGAAAACTCAGGCCTACTTACAGTTGCAGCATTAAAACATCTTGATTGTAAAGACAAAAAAGTAGTATCAATCCTAAGTGGGGGGAACATGGATGTTATAACCCTATCCTCTGTAGTACAACACGGTCTAATTCAAAGAGGTCGCGTCTTTACAGTATCAGTTTTACTACCAGATAGACCTGGTCAACTTGTGAATGTTGCATCTATAGTAGCCAAAGCTCAAGGAAATGTGATTCGTCTAGACCATAACCAATTTGTATCAACCAATCGCAATAGTGCTGTTGAATTAACTATCACTATGGAGGCTTTTGGTCACGAACACAAGGACCAAATTGTTGAAGACCTTAGAAAAGCAGGTTATACACCAAAATTAATCCAACCAAAGAATCTATACATATAAGGTTAGTTTAGAGACAGTGGGGACGGAGTACTTGTAATATTTTATTTCGACGTGTGACGCATACGCAACGAAAATATGACAAGTAATTCGTCCCCACTATCTTTCCCACTATTTTCCACACTGTCTTTTTTACCTCCCCCTATACATTGTCATTTATAACTATAAATGCCTAAAGTTTTTAGTGATTAATTTGATTTACAGCTATTGTAATTAATGATACAATAGCTGTACCTTTATATTCTTCATTAACTTACCCCTTTATAATAACCACAAAATCTACTACCCTTCTTAATTAGCAAAAAGTAATAATCTCTAGATCTTAAGCTATAATCATATACATTACATTACTTTACTTATCATAAACCAATCCTAACCCCAAGATAAAATTATAAAACTAAACCTATCTTTTCATTGGCACAGGTCTTGAGAATGATAATTTATTCGGAAATTTATTGACAAATATAAATTAATAATATATTATAATACTAAGAACATTCGTTCGAACATAGAAAAGGAGAAGTGTTATGGCCAAAGATGATAAATTAAAAGCGTTGGATGCTGCTGTTTCCCAGATTGAGAAGCAATTTGGTAAAGGTTCTATTATGAAGTTGGGTGCTGACCAGCTGCATGAAGCTATCCAAACTACCCCAACAGGTTCCCTAAGTCTTGATATTGCTTTAGGTGTTGGTGGTATTCCTAAAGGAAGAATTATCGAGATATATGGACCAGAATCAAGTGGTAAGACTACAGTTGCATTACATATGGTAGCAGAAGTCCAAAAAAGAGGTGGAATAGCTGCCTTTGTGGATGCTGAGCATGCTCTTGATCCTATATATGCAAGGAATATAGGGGTAGATATCGATAATTTATATATATCTCAACCAGATAACGGAGAACAAGGTCTTGAAATAGCCGAGACTATGGTTCGTTCTGGTGCTGTAGACATTGTTGTTGTTGACTCAGTTGCCGCATTAGTACCTAGAGTAGAGATTGATGGTGAGATGGGTGATTCTCATATGGGATTACAAGCAAGACTTATGTCACAAGCTCTTAGAAAGTTAACTAGTGTAATTAGTAAGTCTAATTGTACAGTTATCTTTATTAACCAACTTAGAGAAAAGATTGGAGTTATATTTGGTAATCCTGAGACTACAACAGGTGGGCGTGCATTAAAGTTCTATTCTTCTATAAGATTAGATGTTCGTCGTATTGAATCACTTAAGCAAAGTGGTGGAATTATTGGTAACCGTACAAGAATTAAAGTAGTTAAGAATAAAGTTGCACCTCCTTTTAAGGAAGCAGAATTTGACATTATGTTCGGTCAAGGAATTTCAAGAGAAGGCGATGTGCTAGATATAGCTGCTGATGAGGATATAATTAGTAAGAGCGGTTCTTGGTATGCCTACAAGGATACTAAGATAGGTCAGGGTAGAGAGAATGCTAAGCAATTCTTAAAAGAGAATCCTGATATTTTCTATGAAGTTGAAAAGCAGATTAGAGAAAAGCACAATTTACCTACTGATGACCTTGTTCCGCCAACAATCAGTGAAACAACAGAGGCTACTAAAGAAGATAAAGTTAAAAAAGACAAGTAAGTATCTCTTTAAATAGTTATATCTAACATCTTATGATGGGATACTATTAATAAATTAACAATATAATACTTAGGCAAGATATGTTTGGATAATGCATGCTTAAGTAAGGAATTACCATAAGAGTCTGCTAAAAGTTTATAACTTTTTCAGGCTCTTATGTTTTAAGGAGAGTTTATGTACATAACAAGAGTTGAGAATTTTGGAAAAAGTAAAATTAAAATATATATCGATGAAGAATATAAGTTTTGGTTATATAGTAAAGAAGCTAGTAAGTTTTCCATAGATGAAAACAAGGAGCTAACGGATGCCCAATATAACGAACTTTATGTTTTAAATCTAACTAGGGCCAAGAAGCAAGTTTTAAATATTCTAAAGAGGATGGATAAGACAGAGAAAGAAATAATCACAAAACTAGGACAGGCTGGATATACAGATGTTATTATAAGTGAAACCCTTGACTATATAAATAGTTTCAATTATATAGATGACGAAAGATATGCAAGACAATATGTTAGATACAAGCGTGATAGTCAAAGTAAAAGAGAAATAATGAATGGCTTATTGTTAAAAGGGGTTTCAAAAGAAATTGCAATAGAAGCAATAGAGGAAGAGTACGAAAGTGAAGAAACTGCAATACTAAGGGCCATTAAAAAGAGAAGAAGAGCCAATGAAGACCTGTCGGATGAAGATAAAAGGAAGTTGACTGCTAACCTCTATAAGAAGGGTTTTGACTTAGAACTAATCAAAAGGCTTTTAGACTATTCTGATATAGATTTTTAATATAACATTGATATTTTTAAGAGTTATAACATCAATTTTAGTCAAGATAATTTATAATATGTTAAAATATCATAAAATTTTAACAAATAATCCGAAATAATTGAAATAAATTTTTATTTGAAGTATAATGGAATAGGTGTTTTCTAAAATGTAAGTAAAAAATTATGTAACGGAGGGCAGAATATGAATAAAACATCACAATTGTCGGCAAGTGATAGAATAAATGCTTTACTAGACAATAATAGTTTTGTTGAAGTTGGTAAATTAGTTACTCGCAGAAACACTGACTTTAATTTATCAACAGAAGAAGTTCCAGCAGATGGTGTAATAACAGGATTTGGACTTATTGATGGTAGACTAGTATATGTCTATTCTCAAGATGTGTCTGCTTTAAATGGAACTGTTGGCGAGATGCATGCAAGAAAAATATCTCACCTTTATGAATTAGCTCTTAAAGTAGGTGCTCCAATTATAGGACTGATTGATAGTGCTGGTATGAGGCTTCAAGAAGCAACTGATGCACTTGATGCTTTCGGTAAGATTTATCAAAAGCAAGTAGCAGCTTCAGGCGTAATACCACAAATTACAGCAGTACTTGGTGACTGCGGGGGTGGAGCAGCAGTACTTACGTCTTTAAGTGATTTTACATTTATAACAGAAGAAAGTGGCAAGTTGTTTGTCAATTCACCTAATACATTAGATGGTAATTACACATCTAAACTAGACACTGCCAAGGCAGAATTTAGAGCTTTAGCAGGAACTGTAGATTTTGTTTGTCAAGATGATAACGAAGTCCTACATAGAATTAGAGAGTTAATAGCTATTTTACCAGACAATAATGGTGAAGATACATCATATGATGAGTCTACTGATGATTTAAACCGTTTAGTATCTAATTTTTCAAATGAATTAGAAGATACTAGTATGGCTTTAAGAGACTTGTCTGATAATTATTTCTTTGTTGAAGTTAAGAAAGACCACGCTAAGGAAATGGTTACAGGTTTTATACGCCTTAATGGAATGACAGTAGGTGCAATTGCAAACCGTACAAAACTTATAGACCAAGAAGGCCAAGTGGTAGAGAAGTTTGATGCTACACTTACTACCGCAGGTTGTCTAAAAGCGGAAAGCTTTATAAGATTTTGTGATAGTTTTAACATTCCG
>JAAYRG010000053.1 GCA_012518885.1 Clostridiales bacterium
AGAATAAAAGATATAATAGTAGCAACCTGTATGGTTATATGCAGTATAGTAGCACCAATTAAGACGGCTTTAATAGTGCTTGGTGTGTGTGCTTTATTTAACTTTATAATAGGTTGGAAGACAGACGTTCACGTATATAAAAGGGATTTTAGTACGTCAAAGGCGTTTAATTCTATTAAGATGTTGTTGTTTTGGGCATTTACTTGCCTAGTGGTTCACTTAACTATTAATTTATTCGGAGAGGAAGATTTAGCTAATGTATTCTTAAAATATTTAACTTGGATTGTATCTTATTGGTATCTAGTTAATGTATTAAAGAATGCAAAGAAGTTGTTTCCAAAAAGCGAGAGCATAAAGTTTGTTTATGACTTGGTTACAATAGAAATAATAGCTATATTAAAGAGTAAGTTTTTAGGTAATATTAAGAAATAAAGGTTAAATGATGTATGGCAAAAGTTGAGGGATTAATACCGCATATTATAGAGTTTGAAGCGGGGCAAATAAAAGGAATAGGGGAAAGTTTAGAGGAGTATTTTTACAGGTCGTTAGATACGGGCTTAGCTGATGATGTAGATGACCTAGGGGGTCTTACTTTAGTTGGGGTTACTTGGAACACATATCGTAGTTATATAGGCTCTAAAGCGACTAAAGAAGAGTTCTTAAAAATGGATTACAAGCTTTGGTACGATATACTTAAAAAGATGTATTGGGATAGGTGGAAGGCTGATAAGCTTATTAATCAAAGTGTTGCAAACATACTAGTTGATTGGGTTTGGGCAAGTGGTGTTCACGGGATTAAGATACCGCAAAGAATATTAGGTGTTAAATCCGATGGGATAGTAGGTAAAGAGACATTAAATAGAGTTAATAGTGTTAATCAAAAGGCACTATTTGAAGCTATTGTTGTAGAAAGAAGATTATTTATTGACACTATAGTCAGAAATAGACCACAAAATGCGAAATTTAGGAACGGTTGGCTTAGGCGTATTAATGCTTTTGATTTTATTGCTTAATAGTTGCAGAACACAAGTACCTGTTTTTATTGAAAAGACTGTTACTGATAGTATTTATCTTGTTGATACGCTAGTAGAGGTTAAATTAAAGCCTTACTACGTTGAAAGAACGACAAGTGATACAATTAGTCATCTAAAGTCTAATTATTCATCTAGCACGGCTAAAATAGCTAATGGAGAGTTGTTTCATAACCTAGAGGATAAAGACACAATAATAAAAGTAAAGACAAAGGTAGAGTATCGGGATAAGATAATAAAAGAACCTGTACCATATGAAGTGGAGAAAATAGTAAAGGTAGAAAAGAAACTAAATACTTGGCAAAAAATCAAGCTAACTATTGGTGGGTATGTTATTGTTTTATTAGCTGGATTGGTTACTTATAATCTAATTAAAAGAAAATGAAATATAAAATAGGTCAAAGAGTATGGCATATAACAGGAGAGGGTTCAGGTATAATAACAGAGGCTATATATACTTATACAACTAAAAAATGGAGTTATATTGTTACACTTGGATTTGGAGAGTGCGTTAATGTTTCAGAAGATGAGATTTCAAGTAGCGTTAAGTTTAATTAACACATTATATTTTGAATGGTGTTTGAAAAGCACTACATTTGGGTATTTGGTTATCATAGCAATTAAATTTTTTAGACTTCGGGATTAATTTCTCGGAGTCTTTTTTTCGTTTTTATTTGGTAGTGTTATTTATTTTACTTATATTTGTATTGTTGGTTAATATTTGTTCTGATTTAATTGAAAGGTTACGTGTTTGTAGCTCACAAGGTAGATTAGTTGGAATAAAGAGTCTTAGGAGAAGACTATAAAAGCAACAGTCTTTAGAAGACTATAAATTAAAGTTTCTTTCATAGTTATTTAAGTTTTGGGGAGTGTCATTATGATGCTCCCTTTTTTTTGTGTAAAATAACTGATTAAATATTTGTTATATTGAAAAGTTGTTATTATATTTACGCATTATGTATCTATCACTTAACATATTAGAAGAAGCGGTTCAATCTAAAAGTAGATTGGAAGCTTTAGCTTTTTGTATGCAAGTAAAAGGGGTGTACTCCTCTAGTGCTTTGCATTACACAAGAGTAAGAGGTGATAGAAGTCATTTAGAGGCTGTTTGCAGGGTTTTCTCTATTGGTAAGGTAAAACTATCAAGGCTAATAAAGAATGGATTAAAGTACGGCTATTTACGTCAAGAAGGCGATTTAATAATAGCCAACAAGATAACAGCTAAAGATTATAAGATTAATATAAATATAGAGTCTTATAACAAGGCAAATGACAACATAAGGATTCAGAAGATGCTACAAAAGGCATTTATAGTTAATCACATCCGAAAAGTAGAATACGTTGCTCATACCTTTATAAGAGCAAGAGGTCGGATTACTGACCTAAAACAATTAAAATCTAGGAAAAAGAACATCGCAAGGTGGGAAAAAGAACTAGAGAGGTGTGGAGTGAAGAAAAATTCAAAAGTATCGGGTAGAATTAGCTATGAAACCTTAGCTGGTAAATGTAATATTACTAGACAAAGAGCAATATTATTAGTAAATGAATTAATAGAAGAGGGTATTATATCTAAAGAGTATTTTTTCAAGGAGCAAAAAGTGTTTTTTGAAAAGAATGAATTAGCTGATAAAATTTATTTAGATAAAGTTCAAGGCAATTCTAGACAAAGAGGATATTTAAGACGCTTTTTTAATCCAATAACTAATAAGATTGGACTTTTTATCCAATTAAGTAATATTTATCGGGTACTTTCTGATTCTAATTATAATTTAATGAAGAATTATGTATTCAAGTATTAAACTTGCTCTTATAAAAGGGTATAAAAGTAGAACTTCAGGTTAAAATGGAGATAAAAGATTTAGCTATTCAGTTATGGAAAAGTGGTAATTTTGGTAGTAGAATAGATGTAGCAAGATATATAGAAGGGGAGTTCGGGTTAATGGGCTATAGTTCATTTGATTCACTTCGTAGAGTAGTAAGTAGGCACATTAGCAACAATGAGGCTGATAAGGAGATAATAGAAGAAAGCGTTCGGTTAGCAAAGCAGAGGCAACGACTACAAGATACCAATAGAATAGAAAGGAAATCATTCAGGGAATATGCTAGGGTAGAGAATTCTGTTGG
>JAAYRG010000054.1 GCA_012518885.1 Clostridiales bacterium
GAGTCATAATAGAGATTTTCTGAGAACTGTTTGAGTTTTCTGAATATAAGGCCTATAATACATATATAAAACTTAATATTGCACTTTGGGAGGTTGGTTGGTATGGAAAATAGAAGAACCTTAAAGGGTTATCTTCTAATTTTTTTGTCTGGAGTTTTTTGGGGTCTTGGTGGATATTTCGTTACTCAAATGAGTAATACAGGTATTTCTTCACTGATGACTGCATTTTCCGGGCATTTTTTATCTTTATTGCCTTTACTAATATATTTGTTAGCGAAAAAAGGGATAAATGGATTAAAAATTTCTAAAAAGGGATTGTTCTATAGTTTTTTATTAGGTAGTCTAACTAAGGGAATATTTAAGTTAGCCAATGATACCGCTATAACACTAGTTGGCGTGGCAACAGCGTCAATTCTGATGTATCTAGCACCTTTGTTTACTGCCTTAATGTCTATGGTGTTTTTCAAAGAAAAATTACGTAAGTATCAACATTTCGCATTAGTTATAAATCTTCTTGGTTGTATCCTAATGGTAACAGGAGGAAATTTCACAGCATTAAGTATATCAGGTATAGGTCTAACCTTAGGGATTATTTCTGGTTTCTTGTATGCCCTTAATACAATTTTGGGAAAACTTGCAACTAGTGGAGACGACCCCGAGACTATGACTTTCTATATGCTTTTATTTAGTGCTACTACCATGGCACTGTTTGCAAAGCCTTGGCTACACCTAGACCTTTTTACTAACAAAACATTTATATTCTGGGGTCTACTAAATTCCTTGTCTACTGGACTAATTGCAAACCTTCTATACTTAAGAGGTTTATCAATGAATGTAGATGCATCCAAAGCAACAATCATTGCATCTGGAGAAGTTATTATAGCTACTCTTTCAGGTGTAATCTTGCTAAGTGAGAATATAGGCATAGGTGGTTTCTTTGGAATAGTAATCATGCTTATCTCAATAGTCCTTATGAATATTGATATTCCAATTAAGGATACTGTTAAAGACAAGTTAGAAACTAATAAAACTGAAGATGAGTTATCATTTGATGCTAAATAGCTTCAATTGTAATACTTAAATTATTTTATAAGGAGGAAAAGAAAACATGAAGAAATTTACAAACGCAGTTATATATGGTCATAAAGACGCAAACGAAATTCTTGTAGAGAATGGTGTAATAAAGGCAATAGGTAAGGACTTAGGTCCAGCTGATGAAGTTATTGACTTAGAAGGTAAGCTAGTTACAGCTCCTTATGTTGATCCACACTTACACTTAGACTATGTTTATACTTTATCAGAACTTGGTAAAGAAGGTGCAGGTTCAGGAACCCTTTTCGAAGCTATCGAAATGTGGCCAAAATTCAAAGAAACTCTAACTGTAGAAGGTGTTAAAACACTTGCTCTTAAGGGAATTATGGATGAAGTATCCCAAGGTGTTCAATACATCCGTACTCATATAGACGTTACTGACCCTAAGTTCACTGGCCTTAAGGCAATGTTAGAACTAAGAGAAGAATTAAAAGATATAGTAGATATCCAAATCGTATCCTTCCCACAACAAGGAATGTATACATATAAGGGTGGCCGTGACCTAGTAGAAGAAGCCCTTAAGATGGGTGCTGACGTAGTTGGAGGAATCCCACACTATGAACCAGCTAGAGAATTCGGTGAAAAATCTGTTCATGATATAGTTGAATTAGCTCTAAAATATAACAAGCTAATTGACGTTCACTGTGACGAGACAGACGATCCACATTCACGTTTTGTTGAACTACTAAACGCTCTAGTTCTTATGGAAGACTACGGAGAAAAAACTACTGCAAGTCATACTTGCTCCTTTGGTTCAGCAGATGACTCATATGCATATAGAATGTTTGACCTATTTAAGAAGAGTAGAATGAACTTTATCTCTTGTCCAACAGAAAACGCATACCTACAAGGACGTCAAGATACTTATCCAAAACGTCGTGGTTTAACAAGAGTTAAAGAATTCATGGAATATGGAATCAACGTTGCATTTGCACAAGACTCCATCAACGACCCATGGTATCCAATGGGTAATGGCAACATGATGAACATTCTAGATAACGGAATTCATTTAGCACAAATCATGTCACCAGCAGAAATCGATAAAGACTTAGACTTAATTACATACAACGGTGCACGTTGTCTAAATATTCAAGATAGGTACGGACTTGATGTAGGTAAGGATGCAAACTTTATCGTTCTTAATGGAGATAGTCCATTTGATGTAATTAGAAATCGTGCTAACGTTCTTGCTTCTGTAAGGAAGGGAGAATACTTATTCAAACAAAAACCAGTTGAATATGAAGTTAATGTGTTAAAAGGACGTCTTATTTAATACATAACTAGACAAGCCCCTAGGGACAAAGTAATAGCCTTTTTTCATTTTAGCGTAGCCGCTACGAATGAAAAAAGGCTATTACTTTGTCCCTAGGGGCTTTCTCGTATTTTTTCAGGATTCATTCAGAATAGAGTCTTATTATTTATTATGGATAAATGATAACTATGCAGTCACGCTCTTATGAAATATTAAAATAAGAATTTAAAGAGCAAGTCATAAAACTGCAATAAAGGAGGATTACCATGATAAAAGTTGAACATCTCACCAAATACTACGGTGACCACCTTGCTGTAGACGATGTATCCTTCGAAATCTCCAAGGGTCATGTCTATGGTTTTCTAGGTCCAAATGGTGCAGGAAAGTCTACAACTATGAATATTATTACAGGCTGTTTATCAGCCACAGATGGTAGAGTTCTCATAGGCGGACACGATATTTTTGAGGAACCTGATGCTGCAAAGAGGCTTATAGGCTACCTACCAGAACATCCGCCCCTATATATGAATGATTCCCCCCTTGAATACCTACGCTTTGTTGGCGAAGCTAAGGGCCTTAGGGGACCTGAGTTATCTGCTAGGGTTAGCGAGGTTGTTGAAAAGACTGGTATCTATAATGTACGCAACCGCCGTATTGCCACTTTATCTAAGGGTTATAAGCAAAGGGTTGGTATAGCACAAGCCTTACTCGGTAGCCCAAAGGTTATCATTCTTGATGAACCTACTGTTGGTCTAGACCCTATTCAAATCATTGAGATAAGAGATTTGATAAGGGAACTAGGAAAGACCCATACCGTAATCTTTAGCTCTCATATCCTTTCAGAAGTTCAGGCAATCTGTGACCAAATCATTATGATTGCTAAGGGTAAGCTCGTTGCTTTTGGTACCCCTGAAGAACTCCAACAAAAACTCCTTACCCCTAATGAGATTATCTTAACTACTAATGCTAAAGATAAAGACCTACAAGATATTGTAAGTAAGGTAGACTACATTGCTGATATTACTACTAGAACTACTGATTCTAACTTTACAACTGCCCATATTAAATCTAATCATGAAGACATATATGAACTGTCCTCTTCTATATTCAGAGCCTTTACTCATAGCGATAAGGTAATATATGAAATGTCTCTAAAGAAAGGCAATCTAGAAGATGTCTTCATCGAGCTTTCAGAAAATGCTGATGCAGTTGTTACACCTATAGAATCAGCTAATGATGACTCTATAGAAAGTGAGGTAAAATCAGAATGATTGCTGTATTAAAACATGAACTTAGAACTTATTTTAATTCTCTAACTGCCTATGTGTTTGGCGCTTTCTTACTTGTCTTTGTTGGTATTGGTGCCATGCTTTATAACTTACAGGCTGCAGTTAGTAACTTTGAGTTTGTTCTTAGCTTCTCAAGCTTAGTGTTTGTAGTTATTGTACCAATTTTGACTATGAGGGTTTTAGCAGAAGAGCGGAAACAAAGGACTGACCAACTCCTTTATTCTTTGCCTATTTCAACTACTGATGTAGTTCTTGGCAAATATATAGCCCTACTTTTAGTATATATGGTACCCCTATGTATTATTGCCGTATATCCTCTAATATTTGCCCAGTACGGGGATGTTTACCTACTAACTTCATATGGTAGCCTATTTGCCTTCTTAATAATGGGTGGTGCCCTTATTGCCCTTGGTGTTTTTATATCTTCTTTGACAGAAAACCAGGCATTTGCTGCAGGTATAGGTATTGCTGTAATACTATTTAACTATTTTAGTATTAGCCTTGCAGAGTATGTATCATCAACTGCTCTTGGTTCTGCCATTGCCCTAATTGTTTTATCCCTAATAATAGGTTGGGTTATTCGCCATTTAACTAAGAATAACCTTTTAGCTTATGGAGTTAGTTTTGTCTTAATAGTAGGAACGCTTGCTACCTTCCTAATAGATGAAGCTAAATTTGAGGGACTCCTTCCAAATATTATGAAGAAACTCTCCCTTTTTGACCGACTAGATATCTTTGTTAATGGTGTGTTTGATATGACTGCAGTTGTATTTTACTTGTCTGCCATTGTATTTTTCCTATTCTTGTCGGTACAATCCCTAGAAAAAAGGAGGTATAACTGATGCCTATTAAGAAAAAGCCTCAAGGTAGCCACTTGGCCTTTAAGGGTGGGTCTTACTCTGTTTTTATTACGGCAGTGGTTTTAGCGATATTAATTGTTACCAATATCTTCGTATCAGCCCTGCCAACATCACTTACTAAATACGATATAAGTGCTAGTAAATTATATTCTATAACTAGTAACACTAAGGTAGTAGTAAACAACCTAAAACAAGATGTTACTATATACTGGATTGTCCAAGCTGATGAAGAGGATGCTGTTATTGAGAACCTCCTTGGTAAATACGAAAGCTTATCAGACCATATTGAAGTAGTAAAGAAGAACCCTGATGTCTTCCCTACTTTTACAGAAAAATATACTGATGAAAAGGTTCCTAACAACAGCTTAATAGTTGAATCTGGTGACCGTAGTAGGTACATTAGCTATAATGATATTTATCTTACAGAAACAGATATTTACTCTTACACTTATTCAAGCTCTTTTGACGGTGAAGGTGCAATTACCTCAGCTATTGATTATGTGATAACAGAAGAACTACCACAACTTTATGTTCTTGAGGGCCATGGAGAAGCAGAACTACCCGAAACCTTTACAGACTATATCGAAAAAGAAAATATAGAGCTTAATATAATGTCTTTACTAACCGTTGACGAAATACCAGAATATGCAAATGCTATTCTTATTTATAGCCCACAAAGTGATATATCTGAAGAAGAAGCAAATATGTTGGCTGACTACGTAGAAAATGGTGGTAAGTTGCTTGTTATGGCAGGACCTGTTAAGGATGCTAGCTTAACTAACCTTAATAGTCTCTTAGAAAAGTACGACATAAGTGTTACTGAAGGTATTGTTGTTGAAGGTGATAGAAACTATTATGCCTTTGGCTATCCCTATATGCTAATGCCTGATATGAATGGCTCCGATATTACAGATTCACTTATTGAAGAAAACTACTATCCTATTATGCCCCTAACCCAAGGTCTAGAAGTAGGCAGCGGTAATGGTGCTACTGTTACTAGTCTGCTAACTACTTCTGAGGATGCCTTTAGTAAGATTGCTGGCTTTGACCTTGAGTCCTATGAGAAGGAAGAGGGAGATATCGACGGTCCTTTTACCCTTGCTGTTTCCATAGAAACAAGTGGTGACGGACAAATCATTTGGTTTTCTGCCTCTGACTTTTTAAGTGATATGTACAACGCTTATTCCTCTGGGGCTAATGTAGACCTTGCTATGAACTCAATATCCTCCCTAATTGGGGAAAGAGAAGCTCTTGCTATCCGTAGTAAGTCTCTTAACTACAACTATCTAACTATAAGTGACTCTACATCATCGGTTCTTAAAACTCTAATGATTGGAGTATTCCCACTTGCCTACCTTGGTATAGGAATCTTTATAATTGTTAGAAAGAGAGGTAAACAAAATGAAGCGGTTTAAAAGAGCAATTGCCCTAGTAGCTATACTTGTAGTGGCCTCTGTTGCAACCTTTTTGCTAAGTCGCTATGAGGAGAAAAAGGAACAAATAAAAAGTAGTGATGAAATTATACTAGAAATTCCTAGTGATACAGTTACTGCACTCTCTTGGGAACTTGAAGAAACTAGCCTTGCTTTTCATAAGGGTGATGAAGGTTGGCTCTATGATGAAGACGAAGCCTTCCCTGTAAGCGAAGAAAAGGTTAATGAAATCCTTTCTTACTTTGAAGCCTTTGATGTTTCATTTATCATTGAAAACGTAGAAGACTATGACCAGTATGGCCTAAAGGACCCTGAAGGTATAATCCATTTAACAACTACTGATTCTAACTATGAAATTAAGCTAGGTAATTTTAGCAAAATGGACGAACAGCGCTACGTAGACATTGGCGATGGAAATGTATACCTAGTTAGCAAAGACCCTATGAACTATATAGAAGAAGAACTATCAGGTATGATTAAACATGATGA
>JAAYRG010000055.1 GCA_012518885.1 Clostridiales bacterium
ATTATTTAAAAACTTATTATCCCAAGGTGGTCAAGTAGTATTTTAAAAGCCATAAGAATCAGTATAATTCCTCCAAGCATCTCTGCCTTAGACTTATATTTAAATCCAAATACATTGCCTATCTTTACCCCTAAAAAGGAAAATGAAAATGTAATTATTCCTATAAATAATACTGAACTTATAATATTGGCCTTTAGAAATGCAAAAGTTACACCTACTGCTAGTGCATCAATACTGGTCGCAATTGCTAGAACACTCATAGTTTTAAAACAAAGAGAATCATCTGTCCTTTCACAAGCATCCTTAGCTTCTTTTATCATACTAAGCCCTATTGCACCTAACAAAATAAAAGCAATCCAGTGGTCTATAAACCCAATGGAATCTTGAAATTGTACCCCTAACAAATATCCTATTAAGGGCATTCCAGCTTGAAATATACCAAAATATAGGGCAACAATTAATGCATTTTTAATGTTGTTTTTCTTCAATGATAGTCCCTTACAGACTGCTACAGCAAAGGCATCCATAGATACGCCTATAGCAATCAAAAAGAGTTCTAGCAAACTTAGTGTCGTCATCTTATATCTCCTTCAGTGCTAATATTATTATTGTCTTATCATTAGAACTATAAATAAGTCTTGCAAAACAAATAACTGTTATACAATTATCTATTTTACGACAATTGTATAACAGTTCATTATAATTGTAATTAACTAATTTGCAATAGAATAAAAACACATTTTATTGTTTCTTAATATATATTCTTACTCTATCCAAGTAGTTAACTCATCAATACTATTTCTTTTCTTTTCAGGAATATCATCTGTTGTAGGATATCCTACTGGTAATAAGGCAATCGCCTCCATGTGTGATGGTAAATTAAAGTCTTGTTCTACCTTCTTTGAATCAAAATGACATACAATACAAGTACCAAGACCTAAATCAGTTGCAGCTAATGTCATATTGGCTATAGCTATACCACCATCAATATCACCGTGGTCTTTTCCATCTCTTCTTACCCAAGACTTTGAGTGGTCTAAGCATACAACTATTATTACAGGGGCATCTTTAAACCAATCCCTTGGATAACTATCTACTAACTTTTGTCTTTGTTCTTTATTGGTTACAACAAGGTAATGTAGTGGTTGCTTATTAACCGCACTAGGAGAAAGCCTAGCAGCTTCTAGTATTGCTAGAATTTTATCCCTTTCTACTTCCTTATCTTGGTAAGTCCTAAGGGAATATCTTTTTTTAGCTAGATCTAAGAACATATATTTCCTCCTTGAATCTCAAATGATAGTTACGTATTAATAATAACATTTTTACCATTTGTTGCAAATATTTCTTGAACCTTTTCCATCAGTTCTCCTGATGGTTCTTTAGTATCTTCAAGGGAGTAAGTAAGTCCTAGTTCTTTCCATTTATATTCACCCATTTTATGAAAGGCTAATGGCTCTATTTTAGATATATTAGGATACTTGTCTAGATGGTTTGATAAAGCTTTAATAGTATCTAAATCATCAGTTAGTTCTGGTACTACAACATATCTAACCCAAACTTTGATATCTTGTTCCTTAAGATAATCTAAAGTTTTAAGAGTAGGCTCTAGTCTTGCTCCAGTAAGAGAATGATAAACATCCTTGTCATAACTTTTTATATCAAGAAGCACCAAGTCAGTATATTTAAAAAGTTCCTTAACATAATCGTTTAGTATGAACCCTGAAGTATCAACAGCTACATGAATGTTTTCATCCTTACAAGCTTTTGCTACCTGAGATAAAAACTCTGCTTGTAATAAGGGTTCTCCCCCGGTAAAGGTTACCCCTCCACCGGAAGATTCCATATATGTTTTATATTTCTTTATCTCTGCCATTATCTCATTAACTGAATATTCCTTACCTTGGCTTGTATCCCAAGTATCAGGATTATGGCAATATTGGCAACGCAAAGGACAACCCTGCATAAATACTACAAAGCGAATTCCTGGTCCATCTACAGTACCCATAGTTTCAAATGAGTGTACTCTTCCAGTACTTTTCATTTAATCACTCCTTATCTATTACAGAAAGCCTCTTAGCCTCCTTAAAGGACAAATTATCTTTCATGGAAAGTTCTATGAATTACGTCAAGTTGTTGCTCACGAGTTAATTTAATAAAGTTAACTGCATATCCAGAAACACGGATAGTAAGTTGTGGATATTTTTCTGGATGGTCCATAGCATCAAGTAATGTTTCCTTATCAAATACGTTAACATTGATGTGGTGACCTGTCTCTTTAAAGTATCCATCTAATAAACCAACTAGGTTGTTAACTCTCTCATCAGTAGTCTTACCTAATGCCTTTGGTACGATAGAGAATGTATATGAAATACCATCTTCTGCATGACGGTATGGAAGTTTTGCTACTGAAGACATGGATGCAATAGCTCCGTTTTTATCTCTTCCGTGCATTGGGTTAGCACCTGGTGCAAATGGTTCTCCACCCTTTCTACCGTCTGGTGTACTACCTGTCTTTTTACCATAAACAACGTTAGAAGTTATAGTTAATATAGATAGGGTTGGTTGTGCATTTCTATATGTTTTAACTTTACGAAGTTTGTTCATGAAGTTTTCTACTATTTCAACTGCCATTTTGTCAACTCTATCATCATTGTTACCAAATGCTGGGTATTCTCCTTCAACTTCATAGTCTACTGCAAGACCATTCTCATCTCTAACAACTTTTACTTTAGAGTGTTTAATAGCTGATAAGGAGTCGGCAACTACTGAAAGACCTGCAATACCACAAGCTTCTGTACGGTGTACATCAATGTCATGTAGGGCCATTTGAAGTTTTTCGTAGTTGTATTTATCATGCATATAGTGAATTACGTTTAATGTATTAATATATAGTTCTGATAACCAATCTAAAATTTGGTCAAACTTTTGTACTACTTCATCATAATCTAAGTATTCGCTAGTAATAGGCGCAAACATTGGAGCTACTTGAACACCAGTCTTTTCATCTCTACCACCATTAATTGCATATAGTAGTGCTTTAGCAAGGTTTGCTCTAGCTCCAAAGAATTGCATTTGCTTACCAATTCTCATTGCTGAAACACAGCATGCAATACCATAGTCATCTCCATAAAGGTCTCTCATGATATCGTCATTTTCGTATTGGATTGCACTTGTAGTGATAGATACTTTAGCACAGTAGTCCTTAAATGCTTTAGGTAGGTTGTTAGACCATAAAACTGTTAAGTTTGGTTCTGGTGCTGGTCCTAAGTTGTGTAATGTATGAAGAATACGGAAGCTACTCTTTGTAACTAATGTTCTTCCATCAAGACCCATACCACCAATAGATTCAGTTACCCAAGTAGGGTCACCAGAGAATAGGTCGTTATATTCTGGAGTTCTTAGGAATCTTACCATTCTTAGCTTCATAACAAATTGGTCCATAATTTCTTGAATTTCTTCTTCAGTTATTAGGCCATTCTTTAAGTCTCTTTCAAAGTAAATATCTAAGAAGGTACTAACACGTCCTAAACTCATAGCAGCACCGTCTTGTTCCTTAATTGCACCTAAGTATGCAAAATAAGTCCATTGTACAGCTTCAACTGAGTTCTTTGCTGGCTTGCTTATGTCACAACCATATGATGCAGCCATTTCTTTAAGCTCTTCAAGAGAACTGATTTGTTCTGAGATTTCTTCTCTTAATCTAATATCAGGTGATTGTAATACAGAGATTTCAAGTAATTTCTTTTGTTCTTGTCTCTCTTCAATTAAGGCATCAACACCGTATAATGCAACTCTTCTGTAGTCACCAATTATACGTCCTCTACCATAAGCATCTGGAAGACCAGTGATAATACCTGAGCTTCTAGCTTTACGCATATCAGTTGTATAAGCATCAAAAACTCCTTGGTTATGAGTCTTTCTGTTCTTATATACTTCTTCAGTATGCTCGTCTAGTTTGTATCCATAAGATTCTAAAGCCTTTCTTACAACACGGATACCACCATTTGGCATGATACCTCTTTTTAAAGGTTCATCTGTTTGTATACCTACAATCACTTCTTTGTCTTTATCTATATAGCCAGGTCCAAAAGTTGTAATTGTAGAAGGTTTTCTTGTTTCTGCTCCTATAATACCTTTTTCATTTTCTATTTTCATTAACTCAAGAACTTCATTCCATAGCTCCTTAGTTCTATCAGTTGGGCCTTCTAAAAATGATTCGTCACCTTCATAAGGTGTATAGTTATGTTGAATAAAATCACGTACGTTTATTTCAGTTGTCCAACTTCCTGGTACAAAATCATACCATTCTTGTTTTAAATTATTTTTTAAATCTTGACTCATAAAAAAACCTCCACTTATTCATATATGTAATGGCTAGTATTACAAAATTCATTATTGCTTGAAACACTTTAATGATAGCACAGCAATACTGATAAAACAATGTCATTAATTTACTGATTTTGTAGACATTGAAATCATTTTTTGTAAACTTGTTATAAAAATAACAGAAAACCAATTCCCAGTAAATTACTTGGATATGATTATGAATACATTGTAACGCAAATAGTAATGATTGTCAATATCATTTGTAAACCTTTTATAAACTACATTTGCAATATAATTACATACTAAAATAATCAAAGGGGCAAGTCTCCTTGCCCCTTTGATTTCCTTTAATTCCTTAAGAATTTCTTATACTTTTTTGTTTAATATTTATCTATTATACTTGTTACTAAAAAATTGGTACTACTGCGCCTTCATAAGTGGATTCAATATATTCTCTTACATGGTCAGTTTGAAGGGCTTCTATTAGGGCTTTTATTGCAGGGTCATCTACATTATCCCTTCTTGTTGCAATAATATTAGCATATGTCTCACTGGCTACTGATTCTTTCTTTTCTGTAGCAAGGGCATCAGATACCTTAAGACCTGCATCAATAGCATAGTTACCATTAATTACAGCAAGGTCAACATCTGGTAAAACTCTTGGTAGCTGAGCTGCTTCTAACTCAACAATTTCAATATTTTTAGGATTGCTCTCAATATCATTCTTAGTTGCTGCAAGACCTGCCCCTTCTTTTAACACAATTAAGCCTTCTTCTTCTAATAATAACAAAGCTCTAGCTTCATTAGTTGTATCACTAGGAACTGCTATAGATGCTCCGTCCTTTAAGTCTTCAAGTGATTTGGTTTTTCCAGCATAGATTCCAAATGGTTCATAATGTATAGGAGCTACTGACACTAGATCTGTATTATTTTCCTTATTAAAGTCTTCTAGGTATGGCTTATGTTGGAAGTAGTTTGCATCAATCTCACCTTGGTCAACTACATTGTTTGGTAATACATAATCAGTATATTCTATTATCTCAAGCTCATAACCTGCCTTTGCTAGGTCCTCTCTTGCTGCTTCAAGAATCTCTGCATGAGGCGCAGGGCTAGCTGCTACTTTTAACTTGGTTAACTTTTTATCACCATCTTCTTTTTTGTCTGCATTGTTACCACAAGCTGTAAGTAAACTTATACTTAAAATTCCTATAATTAGAAATGATATTACTTTTTTCATTTATTCTTCCTCCTATTTACTTTTTTTAATCTATTTTTATAAGGTTTATATAGATATTAGCTTTTATATTTATGTTTATTCTAATTGTTCAATATATACATTGGAGCTTAAGATATTCTTTTATCTTTCTTCAAGGCTAGTTTTAAACCTATATCCTGTATTAACTGAACTATTATAACTAAAATAACAACAGTAACTAACATTATATCTGTTTGATAACGGTGGTAACCATAGCGAATTGCTATATCTCCTAGGCCTCCACCACCTACAAAACCAGACATAGCTGAATAACCAAGTATTGTTGTTATTGCTATTGCACTTCCAGTAATAAGAGAAGGCATTGCCTCTGGTATAAGTACTTTCCATATAATTTGAAATGTGGATGCCCCCATGGCTTTAGCAGCTTCTATTACACCCTCAGGTACTTCCTTAATTGATGCTTCAACCATTCTTGCTATAAATGGTGCTGCTGAAACAATAAGTGGAACTACAGTAGCATTAGCCCCATAAGTGGTTCCAACAACTAGCCTTGTAAAGGGAAGTATAGTTATAAGTAATATTATAAAGGGTACTGAACGAACTATATTAACAACAAATCCAAGGGTCTTATTAATAGCCACCATAGGGTGTATTCCGTTCTTATCAGTTATCACTAGAATTATTCCTAGTGGAAGTCCTATAAGATAGGCTATGGCTGAGGATACAAATACCATGTATAGTGTTTCTAATATCCCCATTCCAATCATTTTTATAACTGCTGCCTCAAACATTTTCTTCCACCTCCATAAAGTTTATGTTTATCTGCTTTAAGTAAGCTATAATATTGCTAGATAAAAGTTCATCCTCTGGCAACTGAATTACCATTTCTCCAACAGCCTTTCCATCAATATTACGCGTATCAGCATATAGTATATTAACAGGTGCCTTTGCTTCAAGTACAATGTTTGAAATAATAGGCTCATAGGTTGAGCGGCCATCGAATACAATTCTAAGCTTCCTGCCCCTTTCATTAGTAAAACTAATATCCTTTATACCATGGGAAAGGATAAGTTCTTTGGCTATTTCAGATTGCGGATTAGTAAACACATCCGTTACTTTTCCAAGTTCAGCAATATAACTCTTATCAATTATTGCAACTCTTTGACACAACCTTTCTATTACACTCATCTGATGAGTAATAATTATAATTGTTATACCTAACTTTTGATTAATATCCCTTAATAGTTCTAAAATTGAAGAGGTTGTATTAGGGTCTAGGGCACTAGTAGCCTCATCACAAAGCAGAATCTTTGGGTTTGTTGCAAGGGCACGAGCAATTGCAACCCTTTGCTGCTGGCCACCTGATAGCTGACTTGGGTATGATTTTGCCTTGTCTGCAATTCCAACAAGCTCAAGTAGTTCTAGGGCCCTTTCCCTTGCCTTAGCCCTTGATACACCAGCAATCTCTAAGGGGAAGCATACATTATCTAGGGCATTCCTTTGTGCTAGAAGGTTAAACTGCTGAAAAATCATTCCCATTGATGTACGGGCCTTTCTAAGTTCCTTTTCTGTTAGGCTAGATAGACTAAGGCCGTCAAAAATTACTTCTCCCTTAGTTGGTAATTCTAAAAAGTTTATACACCTAACTAGGGTACTCTTTCCTGCACCGCTAAGACCAATTATCCCAAAAATCTCACCCTTATAAATATCTAGGTTTATATCTTTAAGAGCATGAGTCTTACCGTATTTTGAATAATATGTTTTATCTAAATCTCTTATTTTTACAATAACTTCTCTACCATCCATGGAACTCCTCCATCTATTAAAAATTATAAAAAAACAGGATCCTTTCGGGTCCTGCGAATACAAGTCTAAACTAATCTTATATCTACTTTTTATTATCTATTACAACATTAGATTCTAATATAATAATGAACAAAGGCATATTATTATTAGATAATCAAAAAATGATTAACTAATGCTATATCATAATAGTATTTAACTTAGTGCACGCATAGGCATGCACATTCGCATTCGACCATATCTTTTTATGAAGTTGTCGTGGCTATGCATACTATTACACATGACTGGCATTAAATACTTAATCATTCTTATATTCTCCTAACTATTAGTAATCATATATGCTTTATATGTTTTTTAAAAATATAACCTATTATAGATATCTTGTCAAGATATTTTTGATAAAAGATATCTCTTTTTATACTTTATCCTTGCATAGGAAGCTACCCTGTTTATAAGAATGTTATTAACTGCTCCACCTACAAGACCTACAATGGGAATTCCTTGTATAAACTTAGCAATAAGTAAATGGTCCGCTAAAGTATTGGAAGTCTCTTTTATTTGCTCATCTAATGAAATAGCCTTGTTAAACTCTGTAGACTTATTATCTATTTGCCTAGCTAGTTGGTCTAATTTTTCATTAAAACGGATTTGGTCACTACCACTACTAAGGGCCCCACATATAAGCATAAGAATGTATACTCTTTCTTTTTCATCCTTATAGTCATAGCCGTAGCTAAGGGAAATTTCATACACTTGCCTCATAATTAAAGCTATAATAATAGGAATATCAGGAATACCAATGCCAAGTAGGCCGAGAACGCTGCCTTCTAAAGATGCAATTGACATATTAATAAGCTTTGACTTATTCCCTTGCTTATCCATCCTTTTTAAATATTTTTTAGTAGGTTTATTATCAATGGCTATATCATTAAGCTCATGGTCTAACTGTATATCGTCCTTCTTATAAGTCTTTTCAATATAAGCTGTTCCCTTGTCAAAAACAAGGTTAAATGACTTATAAAATGCTTGATATAGGGTATTTTTAAGCTTTTGTGGTATTTTACTCTCTAGTTTCTTGCCTAGGCTAGAATCCTCTGCCCCTAGTCTTTTACTTCCCTTTTCAAGAAATCTAGTTTCCTTCTTTTCTATTTTAAGTAATTGCTTGTTTATTGCCTTGCTCATTATTAATCACTCCTTTATACTCTAGTATATCAAATGCATGGAAATATATTTGCTTTCAGGATATTTTTTTGGTTATAGCTTATCGTTCTTCATATTGCAAATGAACTACATAATACAAAAAACCACCCTTTATTATAAGGGTGGTTTTTCTTAATATTTACATTCTAGCAGCTCGTAGGGGAATCGAACCCCTGTTTCCGCCGTGAGAGGGCGGCGTCTTGACCGCTTGACCAACGAGCCATATGAACAAAAAGTATTTTACAACAATCTGAAGTAAAAATCAAGCAAAATTTTTAAAATAACAAATATATTTCATCCAATATATTTAACTAAATATTTTAATAGAATAACTATTCTAAAGAGCCAAATTCTAAAGAATAGTTATTCTATTAAATTAATTATATTACCTTACTTTCTTTTAAAGGTTACTTTAGAAAATCCATTATAGACATTTGGTCTGAATCAGGCAAGCCTTCAAATAGTCCCATTCTATCCATTGTTTCTACAACAGTAGAACTCACCTTTGTACGACTCTTAAAGTCTTCTAAGGAAGTAAATGGACCTTGCTTGGCTGCTTCTACCACTGCATCTGCTGCCTTCTCTCCTAATCCATCAATAGAGTTAAAGGCTGGCATAATCTTATCATCTATAATCTGGAATTCCCTTGCTTTAGCCCTGTAAACATCAATCGGCATAAAGTCATAACCCCTTGCATACATCTCTTGAACAATTTTCATATCTTTTAGGGTATCTTGTTCCTTCTTAGTAAGTTCATTATACCGCCTAGTATAGTCCTTAATTAACATATCTAGTCGTTCTTTACCTTGGCACATTAATTCATAATTAAAGGCCGTAGCACGGATTGAAAAGTAGGCTGCATAATAAGCTAGGGGATAATAAACCTTATAGTAGGCTATTCTAAAGGCCATCATAACGTAAGCTACAGCATGGGCCTTTGGGAACATGTATTTAATCTTCTTACATGACCAAATATACCATTCTGGTATACCTACTTCATTCATAGCCTCTTCCATTTCAGGAGTTAGACCCTTTCCTTTACGTACAGATTCCATTATTTTAAAGGCCATACTACTTTTTACACCCTGGTTTATCAGAAAGGTCATAATATCATCCCTAGTACATATTGCACTAGAAAGAGTACATTTACCTTCAGCTATTAAGACCTGAGCATTATTTAACCATACGTCAGTTCCATGCGATAGACCTGAGATTCTTACTAGTTCAGAAAAGGCCTTAGGTTGTGTATCCCTAAGCATTTGCATAACAAATTCTGTACCAAACTCAGGAACTCCTAAAGAACCTAAGTCAGTCCCTCCTATGTCCTCAGGTGATATTCCAAGGGCCTTAGTACTACTAAACAAGGATAAGACCTTCTCATCATCAAACCTAATAGTTTGTGGGTCTACCCCTGTAATATCTTCTAACATCTTAATCATAGTAGGATCATCGTGACCAAGTATATCAAGCTTTAAAAGGTTATGGTCTATAGAGTGATAATCAAAATGAGTAGTAATAATATTGGTTTTCATATCATTAGCAGGCCTTTGGACTGGCGTAAAGGAATTAATGTCTTCTCCGTGGGGTAAAACTATAATTCCACCAGGATGCTGACCTGTTGTTCTTCTAACACCTACGCAACCAGATAATATACGTTCTATCTCAGGCTTTCTTACAAATTCATTTCTTTCTTCGTAGTAGTTCTTAACATAACCATAGGCTGTCTTTTCAGCCATGGTTCCTATTGTTCCAGCACGGAATGTATGACCCTTTCCAAATATCTCTTCAGTATAGTCATGGGCCCTTGATTGGTATTCTCCTGAAAAGTTAAGGTCTATATCTGGCTCCTTGTTTCCTTCAAAGCCCAAGAAGGTCTCAAAGGGTATATCGTGGCCATCCTTCTTAAGGGGCTTACCACATTCTGGACAGTTCTTATCTGGCATATCATAACCAGACATTCCTGAATAACTTCTTACTTCATCAGAGTCAAAATCGCTATAATAACAGTTAGGACAATAGTAGTGGGCTGGAAGTGGATTAACTTCTGTTATATCAGACATAGTAGCTGCAAAAGAAGAACCTACTGACCCTCTTGACCCAACTAAGTAGCCATCTTCATTTGACTTAACAACAAGCTTTTGAGCAATTATATACATAACTGCATAACCATTACTTATAATTGAATTAAGCTCCCTCTCCAACCTATCCTTAACTATAGTTGGTAATTCTGGCCCATAGATAGAATGGGCTTTCCTATAGCAGGTTTCTCTTAGCATAGCATCAGAGTTTTCAATTATAGGGGGACATTTGTCAGGCCTAACTGGCGATATCTGTTCTATTTCATCAGCTATTATGTTAGGGTTTGTGATAACAACCTCCCTAGCTTTTTCACTCCCTAGGTATTCAAACTCTTCTAGCATTTCGTTGGTAGTCCTAAAGTATAGGGGTGGTTGGGAATCTGCATCCTTAAAGCCCTTGCCGGCCATTATAATCCTTCTATACTGCTCATCTTCTGGGTCAAGGAAATGAACATCACAAGTTGCAACAACTGGCTTTCCATAATCCTCACCAAGTTTTACTATTTTCCGATTAATTTCCATTAGGTCTTCTTTGGAATTTACATCATATCTATCACTCTCAAGCATAAACTGATTGTTACCTAATGGTTGTATCTCATAATAATCATAGAATCTTGCAAGTCTGTCTATTTCTTCATGACTTTGATGCCTTAAAATCGCCTGGTAGAGTTCTCCTGCTTCACAGGCTGAGCCTATTATTAGACCCTCCCTGTGCTTTAGAAACTCACTTTTTGGAATACGGGGTCTCATACTGTAATAGTCAATATGGGACTTAGATATAAGGGTATAAAGATTAACCCTGCCTATCTCGTTTTTAGCTAGTATTATGGCATGATATGTAGGCATCTTCTTGATAACATCTGAACTAATTATATTTAGCCTATCTATATCATCAAGATGGGATACTTCCCTTTCCTCTAGCATGTCCAAAAATTTTAAGAAGATCTTGGCTGTAGCATCAGCATCATCAACTGCCCTATGATGATTTTCGAGTGATATATTAAGATACTTGGCTATATTATTAAGCTTAAAACGGCCAAGGTCCGGAAGTAGTAACCTAGCAAGACCTACAGTATCAACAACTGTATAATCATAGGGTAAGCCCTGTTCTTTAGCATTCTTTGCTATAAAACTTGTATCAAAAGATGCATTATGGGCTACTAAGACACCTCCATCACAGAAGTCTAAAAACTGTGGAAGAACTATGTCGATGGTAGGTGCATCAAGTACCATATCATCACTTATCCCTGTTAATTTTTCAATTTCAAACGGTATAGGGGTCTTTGGGTTTACAAAAGAACTAAACCTATCAATTATTTCTCTATTTTTGACCTTTACAGCACCAATTTCTATTATTTTATCGCTTTCTGGTCCAAAACCTGTAGTTTCAATATCAAATACTATATATGTATCGTCTAAGCTTTGGTTTCTAGAGTTTACTGTTACTGACTTAACATCATCAACTAGATAGGCTTCAACCCCGTAAATGACCTTAAACTCTTTAAGTCTATGCCATTCGGACTCTGGATAATCCTTCTTGTTTAATGCACGAGGAGCCTCAGGGAAGGACTGGACTACACCATGGTCAGTAATAGCAACTGCCTTATGTCCCCATTCAAAGGCTCTTTTAATAAGGTCTTTTACATCTACAACTGCATCCATATCACTCATCATAGTATGGGCATGTAGTTCAACCCTTTTTTCTTCGCTAGTATCTTGTCTTATCTCTGTAAAATCAGGAATTACTTTCATTCCAATTATGGAACCTATAGCTACTTCTCTATCAAACTTATCATATTGGGCAAGTCCCTTTAATTTAATAAACTTACCCTTTTTGATGTTTTGTAAAAGCGAACTAACTTCATCAGTTTTAATAAAGACTTTACACCTAATAGAATCTGTAAAATCTGTTACAGAAAACATGACTATGGTTCTATCATTACGAATATCTCTTGTGTCAAGATTAAGAATCTTGCCCCTAATTATTACTTCACCAATTTCGTCTTGAATATCCTTAATTGGCATAGACTCACCGTCAAAAGCCCTACCATAAAAGATATCTGGGTCCTTAGTATTTTTCAAATATGATGGTTGAACATTTTCTGGTAATTGAACTGGTATCTCTTCTTCTTTTTTAGTCTTTATAGCGGATTCTACACTAGTAGAACCAGCTAAATTAGCCTCTTTATCCTTAGCATTATTATTTTGGTTTTCTGCCTTTATTTCTTTGATACTAACACAGCTTACTTCTTCCTTATTACTACTTTCTTTAGGTTTATAAAACTTATATTTAATATTAATATCAAAATTAAACCTATTCTTGAATACCTTAGTTAGGTAATTCGAAAAATCTTGAAGAACATTTTTATATAGGAAATTGTCTTCTACATTGAAGCAAAAAACATTATCTGAATAATCAATTTCTGAATGCTTTAATATATTATACTCTAGTATGCTTTTTTCTTTAATCTCTTCTAATAAGCTATCCTTATATATCTCCATCAACTTTTCTGGAGTATACTGGGCTGACAAATTAAAACGTTCATAAATACTAATGGAAAGAGAAGGAAATAGTTGTCTGTGTAATTGGTACTCCATTGATTTGATTTTTCTATTACTTATTAGATGTTGGCTCTTAATATAAATCTTTAGCATAGCCTTTCTATTTGATGCTACAACTCTTTCAACTTCTACTTGTTCAAAAAGCTCTGCTATATCTTTTGATGCTTTAAGTCCTTCGAAAACATCAAAAAACAATAGATTAGATTCACAACTCATTTAAATCCCTCTTTCACAAATTCGGTTAACTAGATTAACTATTGCTTTCTTCTTGCATTTTTAATAGTTCTTGTCTTAGGGTGCCTAAAAGTTCATCTTCTGCTACCTTCTTAATAATTTGCCCCTTCTTAATTATTAGGCCTAGGCCGTTACCACCTGCTATCCCTATATCCGCTTCTCTTGCTTCACCAGGACCATTTACAGCACATCCCATAACAGCAACCTTTATGTCTAAATCGATATCTTGAACTAAGTCTTCAACTTGATTAGCAAGTTTTATTAGGTCGATTTGGGTCCTACCACAAGTTGGGCATGATACCAAATCTACTCCGCCTTTTCTAAGACCTAGATTCTTTAATATTAATTTTGCAGACTTAATTTCTTCCTTAGGGTCTCCTGACAAAGAAACTCTAATAGTATTACCAATTCCTTCATAAAGGATAATTCCAAGACCTACTGAGGATTTTATATTACCTGCATAGGGTGTCCCAGCCTCTGTTATTCCAACATGTAAGGGATAGTTTGTTTTTGCAGCTATTAATTTATGGGCCTCTACGCACATTAAAACATCTGATGATTTAATACTTATAACTAGATTATCATAGCCCATGCTTTCAATAAGAGCTACTTTATCAAGAGCACTTTCAACTATCCCCTCTGGAGTTACCCCCATATATTTTTCTCTTATATGTTTCTCAAGGGAACCACTATTTACTCCAACCCTAATTGGTATATTCTTTTCCTTTGCAACATCAATTACTGCTTTTACCTTTTCGTTACTACC
>JAAYRG010000056.1 GCA_012518885.1 Clostridiales bacterium
AAAATAAGTATGGGGGTTATTATGATAAGTTAAAGAGTGCGGCAGCAGACTTTTTTCCAAATAGCAAGGAGCTTTGCCGCTGGTCTGCACAGGATTGTGTAACAGTTGATAATGTACCCTATATAGGGAGATATTCTTCATCTACTCCTAATATATATGTAGCTACTGGTTTTAAGAAGTGGGGGATGACATCTTCTATGGTGTCTGCAAGGTTAATTAGAGACTTAATATTAGGTAGAAAGAATCCCTATGAAGAGGTCTTTACTCCTCAGAGGTTCAAGATAAGTGCTTCCATGAAAACCTTTAATGAGGAGGTTAAAGAAGCTACTAAGGGACTATTAGTAGAGAAGTTAAAGATACCTAAGAAAACCCTTGAAGACCTTAAAGTGGGATGTGGAGAAATTGTAGAATATGAGGGAAGAAAGTATGGAGTATATAAGGATAATGATGGTAAGGTTTATGGGATTATACCAAAGTGTAGCCACCTAGGTTGTGAACTTACTTGGAATCAAGATGAACTAAGTTGGGACTGTCCTTGTCATGGGTCTAGATTTGACTATAAGGGTAATTTACTTAACAACCCTGCATTAGAAGGGCTACAGGCTAGTGACTTATAAGACAAAAGTGAGCTGCACTTGCAGCTCACCTTAGTTTATTTATCGAAAATTTTCCCGCCTGTAAGAGATGGGTTGATATAGTAGAAGTTATCAGCATTTAGCCTTTCAGTTACATTTCTTAAGGCTTCGCCAAATCTTTGATAATGGTTAATTTCCCTTTGTCTTAAGAACTTAATAGGGTCTGTTACATCAGGGTCACTTACTAAGTTTAGGATATTGTCGTAAGTAGTTCTTGCCTTTTGTTCAGCGGCCATATCTTCGTGTAGGTCAGTAATAGGGTCTCCCTTAGATTGGAAATAAGCTGAGGTAAAAGGAGCACCACTAGCTGCTTGTGGCCATATACCGTTAGTGTGGTCAACAAAGTATACATCTAGGCCAGAATCTATTAGTTCTTGGGCACTTAAGCCTCTAGTCAATTGGTAAACAATAGTAGAAACCATTTCCATGTGAGCAAGTTCTTCAGTACCGATATCAGTAAGAATTCCTGCCACGTCACGGTAAGGCATAGCGTATCTTTGTGAAATATAACGCATGGATGCAGCGAGCTCTCCGTCTGGACCTCCCAGCTGCGTAATTATTATCTTTGCTGCATTTGCATCTGGACATTTTATATTAACTGGATATTGTAATTTCTTTTGATATTCCCACATACTAACATTCTCCTTCCCATGGCCATGGTGTAGTTACCCAAGTCCAATAATCTTCCTGAGCCACATCTTTTTGGTTGATAGGTCCATAGCATTCTTGGTATTCCTTAAGTGCCTTCTTGTAAATATCTTGGTAATGATGGTAGTAATCTAGGGCCTCTTGGTTACCAGGATGGGTATCTAGGAATTGAATTGCCTCATCAAGGGCGAAACTAGATTCAGTTATAATACGAAATAGTTGTTCCTTAGTTTGATTTTTCATTACCTATCCCCCCTTTTCTGAAGTACAGGATAATAAGGTTTTACTAAATCCTTAAATATACTTCCCATGGCAAGGCCAGATGGGGCGTCACATACATTTTCCCATTTCTGCATAGGAACATAAGCCATAGCTAGAGGTAGATTATTTACACATTTATCTATAGCTTTGTCTACGGCCATATCGTAGTCATCGCATTTATTATAATCACGGGTAGGGCTTACGCTAGAAGGTTGACTAGGATAGCGGCTACGTTGTTGTCTGTACCCTCTGTTATAACGGCCATACATTTGTTGTCTGTTATCCATTTATATCTATTACTCCTTAATGATTTTATAGTTCTATTTTATGTAATTGCCATCAGAAAGTGACAAATTATATAAAAAGGAATGGGAAAAATTATCAATCATGAAACTAGGTGGCTTAGAAGGTAGAAAAAGGACGTTTTCTTCCTTGAATCAGAAGAAAACGTCCCTTTATAATATCTTATGTAATTATAGTATTTCATAACCCTTTAGGAGTCTTGCCCTACTAGGGTGTCTAAGTTTTCTTAAAGCCTTGGCTTCAATTTGTCTTATTCTTTCTCTTGTAACATTAAATTCCTTGCCAACTTCTTCTAGAGTTCTTGTTCTACCATCTTCTAAGCCAAAACGAAGTATTAGAACTCTTTTTTCTCTATCGGTTAGAGTATCAAGTAGTTTAAGAATCTGTTCTTGTAGTGCTGTATATGAAGCTGATTCTTCCGGTCCTAATATTGTTTCGTCTTGGATAAAGTCGCCTAAATGACTATCATCCTCTTCACCTATTGGCGTATCAAGGGAAATAGGGTCGGAAGAAATCTTAAGGACTTCCCTAACCTTTTCTACAGGCATATCCATTGCTTCTGCAATCTCTTCTTCCTTTGGCTCACGGCCAAGCTCTTGAAGTAAATTACGTGATACCCTGTAGGTTTTGTTAATTACTTCTGACATATGTACTGGGATTCGAATAGTACGAGACTGGTCTGAAATAGACCTTGTAATAGCCTGCCTAATCCACCAAGTAGCATATGTACTAAACTTAAAGCCCTTTTTATGGTCGAACTTCTCAACAGCCTTCATCAGACCAAGGTTACCTTCTTGAATTAGGTCTAAGAAAGACATTCCCCTACCAATATATTTCTTGGCAATACTTACAACAAGCCTAAGGTTAGATTCTGCTAAGATTCTTTTGGCATATTCGTCGCCTTCTTCTATCCTCCTAGCAATTTCTATTTCATCATCAGTAGAAAGAAGAGGATACTTGCCTATTTCTTTTAAGTATAACTTAACAGGGTCGTCGGTCATTGACTCGCCTACAGCTGTGTTATCGAGTTTTACTGAACTCTCGTCAAAGGGATCGGGGTCGTCTAACTCATCAATTGTATCGTCATTATCGTTATCTAGGACTAAGATATCGTTGCTATCGAGATAATCGTAAATGCTATCGATTTGGTTTACATTTAAGTTAAAGTCTTTAAAGATTTCATTAATCTTGTCTAGCTCAACAATATTCTTGTTCTGTTTTGCAAACGTAACTAGTTCTTTTAGTTTTTGGTCATAATTCTCTATGGTTTTACTCATATTGCCCCTCCGTGTTTGATGCTAATTCTATAATAAAAAAACTATTTATCTGAGAGAACCATCCTTAAAAGTCTGAGTATTAAAATGGATAAGGTAAAGTAAGGAGTGGTTATTCATGAATAAATAGTCAAATTTTCCTATAGTAAAATGTTGTCCCTAATTTAATATTATATCATAAAATAGAATATTATTAAAGGGTATTTTAAGTGTCCAGTAGCCTTCGTAATTTCCCATTACCAGTTATATTAAACAGTAATTAAAGAAAGAATGTAAGGGTAATAAATTATAACATTAAGAAGACTACTGTACAACACCAAATATGAATATTCTAATGCTTGCTACTTTTTTCTAGGAGAAACCAAAGTAGCGGAGTATTCCTTGATACATAGCATAGGCAAAATCATATTGCCTATTTACAAGTAATTGATTATCTTCCCAGTTAGTTATATAGGCAAGTTCAATTAGGGTAGAAGGCATGGTAGTGTTTCTAAGAACATAAAAGTTTGCAGTACGGATTCCGTTATACTTTGTTCCAACATAATCAACGATAGCTTGAACTATATGTTGTGCAAGCCACTGGGCCTGGGTATTAAATTGATATACATAGCCTTCAGTACCGTTTATTGCTGGATTAACATTTGCATTACAGTGGATACTAATAAAATAATTAGCAGGCCAAGAGTTTGCTGCATTTACTCTGGCTGCAAGGCTTGTGTTAGTATTGGTCCCTAAGATTTCATCTGGTGAGTTTCTTGATGTGCGAGCTTCAAACCTAGGGTCAGCGTTTAGAAAGTCTCTTAAATATATACCCACATTATAGGTTATATCTTGCTCTCTAACACCAAAGCCTTCTGCACCAGCATTAACGGTTTGGGGATTATGACCCTGATCTATAAATATTTTTATAGCCATTTCGTCTCTCCTTTACAATATATAACCATTTTATTCACCATAGACTTAACTGTTACAAATTATTAAGAGGGCTAGGATATACCATTGATATTTGTCTTGAATGAGTATAGTATTAATTTAAAGGAAATTAGTAGGCCCTTGTAAGAAAACTGGGATAAGGTGATATAAGTGAAGAAAAGGATTATATTTCATGTAGATGTAAATAGTGCATATTTAAGCTGGGAAGCAGTTGAAAGAATAAAGAATGGGGTTAAGGGGACTGACCTAAGAACTATACCATCTATAATAGGCGGGGATATGGAAAAGAGACGGGGTGTGGTGCTGGCAAAGTCTACCCCTGCTAAAAAATATAATATAATAACTGGAGAGCCCATCCAACAGGCCCTACAAAAATGTCCAGACCTAGTAATAGTTAAGCCTAACCATGATATGTATTGCAAGTATTCTAAGAAGCTCCTTGCCCTTCTTAGGGAATACACACAACATGTAGAGCCCTTTTCTATAGATGAGGCCTTTATGGATGTAACTGGCAAGATTCCTTGTGGTAAAACTCCTAGAGAATTCGCCCTAGAAATAAAGAAAAGAATTAAAAGGGACCTTAAATTTACTGTAAATATTGGGGTTTCAACCAACAAGCTTTTAGCAAAAATGGCTTCAGACTTTAAAAAGCCAGACAAGGTTCATACACTTTTTCCTGAGGAAATTGAAACTAAAATGTGGATACTTCCGGTTGAAGAATTGTTTATGGTGGGTAAGTCTACTGCAAAAACTTTAAGAAATCTAGGTCTTAAAACAATAGGAGATGTTGCCCACCTAGATGTAGAGATACTTAAGTCCCATCTTGGTAATAAAATGGGTGAACACATTCATAATAATGCTTGGGGAATTAATGATGACCCAGTGGAAGTTGAAAGGCCTATGAATAAAGGATATGGCAATAGTGTAACCCTATCAGAGGATATAAGAGACATAGAAGATGGCTATAGGGTCTTGTTATCCCTTAGTGAAACTGTTGCTGGGAGATTGCGTGAAAATGATATCAAATGCTACTGTATTACTGTAGAGACCAAGGACCATAAATTTATTAGGCAAACCCGACAGACGACATTATTAAATGCTACAAATACCACTAATGTTATTTTTGAGACAGCTTGTAAGTTACTTGAAGAATTGTGGGATGGAACACCTATTAGGTTATTAGGAATTAGGGCAACAAAGTTAACAGAAGATGATTATGAACAACTTAGTTTGTTTGACACGCCTAAGGATAAGAAGTTAGAGAAGTTGGATAGTATGCTAGATTCCCTTAGAAGCAAGTTTGGTGACAATGTAATCTATAGGGCTAGTTTGGTTAAGGAAGAAGAAAACTAAATTGTATTTTCATTTTCTTATTATTAAGTTATAATAATCTATATGATTTATCATATTTTTGAATGCTATGAGGATGCAACAGAAAGGGGATTTTATGGAATATTTAGAAAAGTATAATTCTTGGTTGACTAATGACTACTTTGATGAGTCAACCCGTAAAGAATTAGCGGATTTAAAAGACAATGATGAAGAAATTAAGGAACGTTTTTATAAAGACCTTGATTTTGGAACAGCAGGCCTTCGTGGGGTATTAGGGGCAGGTTCTAATCGTATGAACCTTTATACAGTTCGCAAGGCAACTCAGGGGATAGCCAACTACATTAACAAGAAAGATGGACAAGATAGAGGAGTTGCAATAGCATATGACTCAAGAAGGATGTCTCCTGAATTTGCAAACGAGACAGCTTTGTGTCTTAATGCTAATGGTATAAAGGCTTATGTTTTTGAATCCTTAAGACCAGTACCAGAGTTATCATTTACAGTAAGGGAGCTCGGTTGTATAGCTGGTATAGTTATTACAGCAAGTCATAACCCACCAGAATATAACGGTTATAAGGTTTATTGGGAAGATGGTGCTCAAATCACAGCTCCAATAGATAAAGAGATAATAGCAGAAGTTAATGCTGTAGAAGATTATGCATCTGTAAAAACAATGGATATTGATACAGCAAAGGAAAAGGGTCTATATATACCTATTGGAAAAGAAATGGATGATAAGTATATAGAGACAGTTAAGAAGTATTCTATCAATCCTATATCTGACTCTGCAAAGAATATGAAGATAGTTTACACACCTTTACATGGTTCGGGTATAATGCTAGTACCTCGTTTGCTAAAAGAGTTAGGATTTGAAAATGTATATATAGTTCCTGAGCAAGAAAAGCCAGACCCAGGTTTCCCAACAGTAGCATATCCTAACCCAGAAGATAAAGCAGTATATGACTTGGCCTTAAAGTTAGCTAAGGAAGTAGATGCTGATGTAATCTTAGCAACAGACCCAGATGCTGATAGAATTGGAATTCAGGTAAAGAATAGTGATGGAGAATACGAAATCTTTAATGGGAATATGATTGGTGCCCTAGTAGCAGAATATATCCTATCTCAAAGAAAAGAAAAAGGTATTCTACCATCCAATGGAGCTGTTGTAAAGACAGTTGTTTCAACTAATCTAGTTGATAAAATAGCAGAAGAATACGGCGCTAAGTTATTTGAAGTTTTAACTGGCTTTAAATATATTGGAGAAAAGATTAAAGAGTTTGAAGCAGATGGTTCCTATTCATATCAATTTGGTTTTGAAGAAAGCTATGGTTGTTTAATTGGAACATATGCAAGGGATAAGGATGCTGTAGCAGCAGTTATGATCTTATGTGAAGCTGCAGCCTACTACAAGGATCGTGGAATTAACCTTATTGATCAAATGGATAATATCCGTAAGAAGTATGGCTACTTTATGGAAGATGTTATGGCTATGACTTTCAAAGGTTTATCCGGTATAGAAAAAATGAATGAGATTATGGCTGATTTTCGTAACAATGTTCCTACTGAATTCGCAGGCTATAAGGTTCTTAAGGTAAGGGATTACTTAGCTGAGACGATTACAGACATAGAAACAAAAGAAGTTAAGCCATCAGGTCTACCAAAATCTAATGTTCTTTACTACGAGTTAACTGATGATGCTTGGTTTGCAATTAGGCCATCAGGAACTGAACCAAAGATTAAGTTTTACTTTGGTATAAAGGGTAGTAACAAAGAAGATGCTTATAAGAAACTTGAGGACTTAAAGAACGACCCTAAGTTTAGAGTTGAATAACTTTAGTAGAAGTTATAAATAATAATGGAACTGTGGATATCTAGCAAGATAGCTTTTATACATGCTAGAAGTCCCAGTTCCATTTATTTTTCTATATTAGTTTTTGGCCGCAGTTAGGACAGAAGTTTGCGCCAGAATTCTTTTGGCCACAATTAGGACAAAAGTTTGGACCAGAACTAGAATTTGAAGAAGAGCCATTAGAAGGTGTTGGATTAGAAGGTTTATTAGTTTCCTTCATTGTGTCCATCATTTCTTTTGCTATGTTCATCCCCATCATCATACCAGCCATATCTGCAGCAGCGCCACCGCCCTTGTTCTTGCCTGATGACATTCCGTCAACCATAGATATTTGTTGATATCTTCCGAGGTCTCCAACCATGTTGAAGGAAGCGTTTTTGTTAATCATATCTTGAATTTCTTTTGGATAGTTAAAGCTAATTATGTTAAAGCCTGTTACAGTCATACCAATTTTGAATAATTCCATGTCTAGGTCTTCTTTGATTCCCTTGCCTATTTCAAAAGAGTTAGCTTGTAGGTGGAACATATTCTTTCCTTCCCTTACAATCCATTTCATAAGTAATTGGTCAAGGATTGAAGTAATACGAATTCTAACATCTTCAACTAGGTAGCTGTCCTTAACGCCTGCAATATTATCGATTAGTTGGACATAATCATTAACCTTAAAATTAAGGGTACCATTAGCTCTTATAGGCATTCCGCCTGGGAGTGTTTCTGTAGGAATATTAATAGGGTTTTGAGTTCCCCACTTTATTGTAAATTCCTTGGTATTTACAAATAAAACCTCTGCCCTTATACCGCTATCAAAACCGAATTTGAATCCTTTTAGGGTAGATAAGAAGGGTATAATATCTGACTCTACTACAAAATTCCCCTCATCTTTAAAGATACCTTCAATCTTACCATTGTATAAAAAGATAGCATCTTGACCGGGCCTTATAACGATTCTACTGTCTTTTTTGATTTCAGCATTATGCCATTTATAAAATATCATATCATCTCTAAATTCATCCCACTCAATGATATTTGCTAGTTGTCTTTTAAAAAATCCCATAGTTTATTCATCCTTTCTCAAATAAGATTTTTGATTATTCAAGTAAAATTCACTCATATATAGCTAGAAGCTCCTGCCTCCACCGCTATGAGAATGTCCGCCACTTGATATGCCGCCACCGCCACTACTGCGTCCACCACTATTGGTATTTTGCTGTGGTTTTCTAACCCTAGTAGTATGGGTTCTTACATAAAGGTCGTGATGGGCTACTACTCTAGAATTTTCATGATCTAAATAAGTTCTGCTTGTGGTTGAAGTCTTGCCGCTAGAATTATATGCCATAATAATAACTGCTACTGTTCCTATAATTAGGGAAATTATAAGCCTAAAGATTATAGAATCTAAGAAATTCTCCTGGCCATAGTAATCACTAGGACCGTCATATGAAGCTTCCCCGTAATAGTTTCCAGATGTTTCATCACCATATATTGGGTTTGTATTTACTCCTTTATCTTGATTCATATAATATGCTACTTGATGGGCAAATTCCTCCATAGCATCGAAATAGTCGCCGTCACTAAGTAGGGGAACGATATCATCTAATATATGTTCTATCCTATCATTGTGAACATAATGTTCTGCCATTCCATAACCTTGGATTTCTACCCCTCTATCATCAGGGTCCATATTAAGTAAAATAAGAGCAGTATCCCCATATTCCTTGTCATATCCAAAGCCATGTTCATCATAAAAGTCTTCTAAATAGCTTTTTCTTGTTTTGCCGTCAAGGGAGTTAGTAGTGATAAACACAATATCTACCTTACCAACTTCGCCTTGTTCTAGACTAATTGCTTCTAACTTTTCTATCTCTTCTTGGGTAAATAAGTTGGCAAAGTCATATACCTTTTGCATAGAAGGGTGTGCATATATAGTTGTAGTAAGATTAGAAGTAAATGGGCTTATTAATAAAGAAAATACTATAACTAATAAGAGAAAAATACCAAGACTATAAGGTTTGTTCTTAATTTTCATGTAGACACCTCCTATAATAAAGAAAGTAGGCTAAGAATAGCAAATGAACCGCTGCTAATTCCTGCAAACCAAGCTATAATTTTACCTATACTTAAAGGAGGCTTGCCAACTACTTTTCCTGTTTGGCCATTCATAGCAAAGATATAATTCTTGCCCTTATAATTATAAGAAACCATCCAAACGGGAAACAAAACATAGTCAGCCCTTTTATTACGAATGTCAATGTTTTTAAAATTGTATGTAGTTGTATTATACCCAGTGATAGTTGAGCGAATATACTGGTCTACATATCTTGAT
>JAAYRG010000057.1 GCA_012518885.1 Clostridiales bacterium
AACTTTATAGGTGGTATTTTTATAATAACGTCCCTGAGAGGATTTGAACCTCCGACCTTCACCTTAGGAGGGTGCTGCTCTATCCAGCTGAGCTACAGAGACATTATAATTATTTGACTCTACTATTTTACTACTAAAATGCTATTAAGTCAAATCCATATTTTATAAAATTTTAGGATATCTTAACTTATTATAGAAACAACATTCTAATAGTAAATTAAGATATCCTATTTATTTTTCTAATAAAAATTCTATATATTTTCTGAACTAAACTCTACAAATCCTTGTGTCCATATAGTTCCTTTAAAGCGCCTTCCTACTGCAGGCTCACCATAAAGGTCTTTTTTGTTTAAAACTATTGGCATAATAACATCATTGCAATTAACTACAATCATATAAACTTCTTCTTTTGTGTAATCATTTACTTCTTTTTCTACTTCTACAATAGTCCCTAGTATTGAATAGTTATCTGACTCTGAACCATATGGAGTAAATGATGTTTCAACTATACTATAAATATCTTCATGTTTTGCCCTTCGAGATATCATGGCATATATGTCAATATCATCAATTGTTAAACTATCAATTGCTTCTTGATTTCCCTTTTTAGCCTCAGCTATTAGGTTTCTACGATATTGAATTTCAGCATTATTAGACTTTCTTAGTTTCTCATCATGATAAATTGGCAGAAGAATCTTTCCTCTAGTTGATAATGCTGATAAATATATTGGGAATTTCTTATCAAACTTTAGAGTCTTTTCTCCTGATAGAAAGTCAATTACATTTTGTAAGTAAAACATTAAAGATACGCCAAATCTTACATCATCACACATTACTGTATAGGCGTCTGTATCCACTCTCTTTATTACTGATATTTCTTCATTAGTACTCAAGTATTGGCTTTTAACATATGGAAAGTAGTGTCCTAAGTGAAATGTCCCATTATCATCATATTCACCACGTATAGTTATACCTATGTGCTTTGAAAAATCTTTTGAAATCTCAGTAACTGTTTTATGATCATTAATTTTATATGTCTTTTTATCTGTAGGTTCATCCATGATCATGCTTAATATTTTTTCTAACTCTTTTCTATCTTTAATTTCACTAAAACCTATTGCTCTTAAATAACTATGCATAATCATTCCACCACCTATCTTTATTTTTTGATTCTACACTATTATAGATATATGTATTCTATTATCAGCTTATAATAATAAGCTACAATTTATACTTATAACATATAAATATATAGAAGACAAGAAGTTTTTAAAATTTAATTAAAATAAATATAGAATTATAAAAAAAATAGTTTTAATGAAAATTACTTGTATAATATCAAATAATTTTCCATTAAAACTATTTTTATATACATTTATTTAATAATTTCTAATCCATTCATATAAGGTCTTAATACTTCAGGAATTATTACACTACCATCTTCCTGTTGATAGTTTTCAAGTATCGCTGCAGTTGTTCTTCCTACCGCTACACCACTACCATTTAAGGTATGAACAAATTTTGCCTTATCCTTTATGCCATCTTTATATTTTATATTAGCACGTCTAGCTTGAAATTCTTCAAAGTTACTACAACTTGAAATCTCAACAAATCTGTTATAACTAGGCATCCATACTTCTATATCATATTTCATTGCTGCAGTAAATCCTAAGTCTCCTAAGCATATTTTAACTACCCTATATGGAAGACCAAGTAATTTTAACACTTCTTCTGCATCATTAGTAAGAGCCTCTAATTCTTTATATGAATCTTCTGGTTTAGTAAACTTAACAAGTTCAACCTTATTAAATTGATGTTGTCTTATTAAACCTCTAGTATCTCTTCCTGCTGAACCAGCCTCAGCACGGAAACAAGCAGAATATGCAACGTGTTTTATTGGAAGTTTTGACCCATCTAAGATTTCATCTCTGTACATATTAGTTACTGGAACTTCTGCTGTAGGAACTAGGAAGTATTCTTTACCATCTCCAGAAACCTTATATGCATCTTCTTCAAACTTTGGAAGTTGTCCTGTTCCTGTCATGCTTTCTCTACTAACCATAAATGGTGGAAATACTTCTTCATATCCATGTTTACTAGTATGAATATCTAAAAAGAAGTTAGTTATAGCTCTTTCAAGTCTTGCTCCAAGTCCCCTATAAAATGTGAATCTAGCACCAGTTGTTTTAGCCGCTGTTTCTGGATCAAGTACTCCTAAATCATTACCTAAATCCCAGTGTGGCTTAGGCTCGAAATCAAACTTAGTTGGTTCTAAGTATCTTCTCACCTCAACATTATCTTCGTCTGAATCACCTTCTGGTACACTCTCATGTGGTATATTAGGTATTGTAAGCATCCATGCATCAAGTTCTTGTTCAACCTTGCTTACCTGTGCATCTAGCTCTTTAATTTTTGCAGAAAGTTCTTTCATCTCTTCTAAAATAGGAGCAACGTCTTTACCTTCCTTTTTCATAATAGGAATTTCTCTTGAAACCTTGTTTTGATTACTTTTTAGTACTTCTACTTCAGCTAATAGACTTCGTCTTTTTTCATCTAAGTCTTTAAATTTACTTAAATCGAAATCTTCATTTCTACGTGCTAATGCCTTTTCTACATACTCAAAATCGTTTCTTAATAATTTTATGTCTAACATTGTTCTCCTCCATTTATAATAATTAATTCAATTCATCTAATTTACCATTTTTTATAGCATCATTCAATGCTATCTTTTCTTCTTCAGTTAAGACTTTATATGATTCACCATTTATAATTTCTTTAGCATATAAATAACAACCACTTCTAGTAGAATATACTGAGTTAAGTATAACTCCATTATTGCCATCATTCAATAGGGCTATTACAGAACTTAGTTTTCCTGTAGTCTCATCAAATGCATCGTATTTAACAAGACTAACTTTTGTAATACTCTTCTTTTGTTCTTCATTAAGTTTTTTTAGGGCTAGCTTAATAGCCTTATTTTCTTCTGCAACTTCATCTAAGACCTTAAATTTATCAAGGAACCTTTCTTCTAAACTCTGTCCATCACCGCAGCTCATAAATTTTTTATAGCTCTTTTTTAGTTTTTTGTGGGATATTAAAAGTCCTATAACTATTATTAGTAATAATAATATTGTAGCGGCTAGCCCCACTACTATGTATTCTATATTTAATCCATACTTTTCAAGCATTCATATCTCCTCTAATTATATAAATTTTACTATATAAACAAATTGTTTAATTTATGTTTCGTAATTAGATTTCAAATTGGTATGATCATAAAAGTATAAAAGACTAACTCTCTATTTGGTTAAATAATTCAATAAGTCTCTCGAGATCTTCTGTAGAATAATATTCAATCTCGATTTTTCCTTTGTTGTTAGCCTTCTTTTTTATCTTAACTTTAGTTCCAACAATACTTTCTAACCTATTCTCTAACTCTAAATAAATAAATGAGTCATCCTTATCTTTAACCTTATCATTTTCTTTAACCTTACTATCCTTATCTTTTAAATCTTTTACTAATAGCTCTACCTCTCTTACGCTAAGCCCTTCTTCATAGATTTTACACGCAATTTGGAATTGTAAATTTTTGTCGGATATAGTAATAAGTGTTCTTCCATGACCTGTTGAAATCTTACCTTCTATAAGAAATTGTTGGACTCTTTTATCCAACTTAAGTAGTCTTATGCTATTTGTTATACTCGTCCGGCTTTTTGATATTTTTTCTGCTAATTCTTCTTGCGTTAGCTTATATTCCGTTATTAAATTCTGAAATGCTTTAGCTTCTTCTATTGGATTTAAATCTTCCCTCTGAATATTTTCAATTAATGCAATAGCTAAGGTTTCCTCTGGTGTATATTCCTTAATAATTGCAGGTACTTTCTTTAGACCTGCTAATTTAGCTGCCCTCCATCTTCTTTCACCTGCTATTATGTTATATATGTCCTCATTTTTTTGTAAAATAAGAGGTTGTATTATTCCATATTGTTTTATAGAATTTGCTAACTCTTTAATACTTTCTTCATTAAAAGACTCTCTAGGTTGGTCTTTATTAGGTTCTATACTATCTATATCTATATATGTTTCACGTGAAACATTCTCTGGTTTTTCTACCTTCTTTATGTCTGGATTCTTAGGGATAATAGAATTTAGGCCTCCACCTAATTCCTTTAGGCCCTTGCCTAGACCTCTACTACTTCCTGCCATTCTTTTCACCTACTTTTATAATAATACTAAACATATACCTACTAATCCAAAAACTTACCCTAGTAAAATTCTTTTTCAATTACTTCATCTGCTAAATTTCTATATGCTTCAGCACCAGCAGATTTACTATCATATATATTTATAGGTAGCCCATGAGATGGTGATTCAGCTAACCTAACATTCCTTGGAATAATTGTTTTATAAATATTTTGATTTAAATAATCTTTGACATTCTCAACTACTTGCAGTGATAAATTTGTCCTAGCATCATACATGGTAAATACAACACCTTCAATCTGAAGACTTGGATTCAATCTATCTTGAACAAGAGATATAGTATGTATTAATTGTGAAAGTCCTTCCAAAGCATAGTATTCACATTGAATAGGAACTAAAACTGTATCAGCTGTAGTCATAGAGTTGACTGTTAATACATTAAGGGAAGGAGGACAGTCAATAATTATAAAATCATAATCATCTCTTACTTTGTCGATTTCTGTCTTAAGTAAATATTCTTTATTATCTATTCCTATTAGTTCAATCTCTGCACCAGAAAGATTAATATTTGCTGGAATTAATGAGAGATTTTCAAAAACGTTAGGAATTATAACTTCTTCAAGTTTCTTTTGACCAATAATAAGTTGATATATTGTACTATTAAGCTCAGACTTATCTAAACCCAAACCACTTGTAGTATTTCCTTGGGGATCTGCATCAATAAGCAATACTTTTTTTCCCTTTTCTGCTAGACATGCTGATAAATTGATAGATGTAGTTGTCTTTCCTACCCCACCCTTTTGATTGGCAACAGCAATAATACGACCCAAATTATATCCTCCTTATGACTTATCCTGTAGTAAAAGTTTCTTCAATAAAATAAATTATATCATGTATTATTATTTATATCTATACTACAGGATAAATTATTAATCACTTTTGCTTTATAGTTCTACTGATATTATATAGTTTCATACATATTTTATGTTTAAATGTTTCACGTGAAACATTTTATACTTGCTACTACATGTCTGATTCCTTTATTTTACCTATTATATAATATATCAGTCACCATAATTGATTATATTTATACTATATCGTACATCATAACTCTTTTGTGTATAATAATTAATTAAGCAATTATAACTTCTGACACATAAAAAAAGGAATGTTTCACGTGAAACATTCCTTGCTATTGTACATATAATAATTATTCTATAGGTTCTTTCTTAGGCTTACCTGCTTGCCTAGGATACTTTTTAGGTGTCATAGCTATCTTATCTA
>JAAYRG010000058.1 GCA_012518885.1 Clostridiales bacterium
AAGGGTTAGTATCTTAGCTGCTGCCTTAAATGTACAGCCACCATCAGTAACAAAAATGATTCAAAAATTTGCAGACCTAAAACTAGTCAAGTATGAAAAATATGGAGTTATTAGACTTGAGCCTCTTGGTAAGGAGCTTGGTAAGAGTCTCTTAGATCGTCATAATTTAGTGGAGGAATTCTTAGAATTAATAAGTGTAAAAAAGGCTTTACTTGAAACTACCGAGAAGTTGGAACATGCAATAGATGATGAGGTCTACCTAGGGCTAAAGAACTTGATTAATTTTTTTAAGGATAATCCTGATATATTAGAAAAATATAAAAAATACAAATAATAAAGTGAATTTGATTTATAATAAGAACTATTTAAGGCACTATGATAAATTGTTAGAAGTATGAAGTATACATTTCTTGACACATAAATTTATACGACATATACTAAGTTTATATGGGGGTTATTAGACTTTTCATATAATTACAATTGAGAGGAAGGTGGAATATATGGAAACAAAAGACTTATTCATTAAAAGCTTGCTTGAAAAAGACAAGAAGCTATTATATGAAATCCTTGATGAAATATATCCAATTGATATTGCAATTATTCTAGAAGAAATCGAAGAGGATTTATTACTAGTCTTTTGTCAGATGATGGATAAAAAGAGACTAGCAGAAGTAATCGAGCAGTCAGAGTTAACATTACAAAAGAGTATCCTAGAGCATTTTAGTATGTCGGACATCATCGAAATATTTTCATATATGTCCAATGACGATATTGCAGATATAATCGGAGAACTTCCTTTTCAACTTAGAAAAGACATCTTAAGATATATGAATAAAAGTGAATCTAATGAAATAGAACATCTTCTTGGATATGCACCTGATACAGCAGGTGGTATCATGACCACTGAGTATTTAGCCCTTAAGGGAGATTTAACAGTTCAAGAAGCTATAGTAAAGATAAAGCAAATCGGACCAAGAACAGAGGTTTTAGATGTTATATTTGTGCTTGATAAGGCTAAAAGGCTTGTTGGGACAGTGGAACTTCGCGATATACTAATTGCTGATGAAAGAAGTACCTTATATGACATTATGAATGACAATGTTATTTCTACCTATCCTGATGAACCACAAGATATTGTTTCCCAGCTTGTTTCTAAGTATGACCTTACAGTTATCCCTGTTATCAATAGAAGGGGTGCCCTACTAGGAATTATTACTGTTGACGATATCATTGACGTTATTGTTGAAGAACATACTGAAGACTTACTAGGTCTTGGTGGTGTTAGTAAAGAAGAAAGGGTTCATAGTACCCTATCAGATTCTGTAAAGAAAAGACTTCCTTGGCTTATTGTTAATTTAGCCACTGCATTTTTAGGGTCTTTGGTTATTTCTAGTTTTGAAGAAATAATTTCACAAGTAGTTGTTCTAGCTGCAATCATGCCAATTATTGCGGCCCTTGGTGGAAATTCTGGCAGTCAATCCCTATCTGTAGTAATTAGGGCCCTAACCCTTGGAGAACTTGATTTAAAAGAAGATTGGACATTGATATCTAAACAACTTTTTATAGGCCTAATAACAGGATTATCAGTTGGTTCTACAGCTGGCCTTATAATTTTTCTAAGATATAAGAATATATACTTAAGTCTTATTGTTATCTTGGCTATGACAGGTAGTTTAATAATAGGAAGTATTTTTGGTTTTTTGATACCTGTCATCCTAAAGTCCTTAGGAATTGACCCGGCCTTAGCATCATCTATTTTTTTAACAGCAATAACAGATGTATCTGGTTTTTTTGTATTTCTAGGCCTGGCTAAATTATTTATGCCCTTTTTACTATAAATATTATACATTGGCTTATCCCTTAATAATTATAAGAATTAAAAATTATTAAATACTTGCTAAATTGCTATTGACATTTACCTTACGTCATACTTTATTATAAGACCTACAAGGAGGTAAGAAGTTGGAATATACAATTAAAGAATTAGCAGATTTATCAGGTGTAACAACAAGGACTCTTAGATATTATGATGAGATTGGCTTACTTAGGCCGTCTCGTTATGAACCATCAGGCTACAGGGTATATACCGAAAGGGAAGTGGATTTATTGCAACAAATTCTACTTTATAGGTCTATGAACTTAAAGCTTAGTAAAATCAAAGAAATAATTACAAATAAGAACTTTGATATAAATACGGCTTTAATTGAACATTACAATTATCTGCTTAAGCAAAGGGACCAAATTGATACCTTGATAAGTACTGTTAAGAAGACAATAGCTTATAATAAAGGAGATGTAGATATGACAAGTAAGGATAAGTTTGAAGGTTTTAAAAGGGAAAAGATTAAAGAAAATGAAGAGAAATATGGAACAGAAATTAGAGAAAAGTATGGTGAAGATACCGTTAAAAAATCTAATGAAAAGTTCCTAAACCTAAGTGAAGAAGATTTTAAAACTATGAAGGCTCTAGAAGACGAAATGTTTAAATGTTTAAACGAGGTTATAAAGTCTAAAGACTTAGAATCTGAAGCGGCAAGAAAGGTATATGATAACCACAAGAAGTGGCTTTCTTTTACCTGGCCAACATATTCAAGTCAGGCCCATGTAGGTTTAGCCAATATGTATGTTGCAGATGAAAGGTTTGCAAAATACTATAATGAACGATCAAATGAAAGTGGAGCACTAGTCTTAAAAGATATAATTGAAAAGTATGCAAAATAGAAAAAACGGACCAAAAAATCGACAAATAAATAAGATAAAAGCAGTAATCATGTAGCATAATGTCGAAAAACAAAGAAAAACAGAAAAAGATGAAAATTTTGTTGACACTCATATATGATTATGGTATTATTAGATTTGTCAGCGCGCAAAGCCCTGACAAATCAGAACTGGCCCCATGGTCAAGCGGTTAAGACACCGCCCTTTCACGGCGGTAACAGGGGTTCGAATCCCCTTGGGGTCACTAATTAGGTCAGTTACATGGTTAACTCCTGTAATTGGCCTTTTTTGTTTATTAGACTAATAATTAGAGAATACTTAATTAACGTTAATGTAGTTTGGAGGGGAAGGTAATGATTTTACCTATCCACAGTTTAAACTAGCATTAGCGTTTTTTTTACTTTATAATTAAATTGTGTGAAACTGTAATATATTAGTATAAATTCTTATTAATTATTTCTAGTTTAAATATGAAGTGATGGGTGGTGCAAAAGAGCCTACTTATAATAAGCATAGCCAGGCTTATGATTTGTAAGCTAAGAATCTATGAAAAACATAATAAAAAAAGTTAGTAATTTAAAAAAGGAAAGCAAGGTATGGATAATCACTATAGCAAGTCTAATAACTGTAGTTATATGTATTGCCTTAATTATTCTGATTGGAAGAAGGATAGACAAAACATTATCAAGTAGTGATAATTTAGATACTAATAAGCAGCAAGTAGTTGCTAGTGAAGTAAATGATAGAGATATAACCCCTAGTGAAGTAATTACTAGTGAAGTAGAAAGTGAAACCGCTAGTGAAGTAGAAAGTAATGGCATAGATGAGACTAGTGATACATCAATAGACAAGCAAGTCCAGGTGGAAAAAGCACCTATAAATGATGAGGGGGATCCACAAAACAATGGTGGTTCAGGAATATCTATGGATATTAGTAGTGTAAGTAAAGAAGATAAGAAAAATGAAAGGATGACTTACGGAATTGATGTATCCAAGTGGCAGGGAGTAATTGATTGGAAGAAGGTAAAGGAAACAGGTGTTGACTTTGCTATGATTAGGGTGGGGTATAGGACTCTTGATAAAGGGATTATTGTGGAAGACCCTTATGCCCTATACAATATGCAACAGGCCCAGGCTAATGGTATAAAGATTGGAGTATATTTCTTTTCAACAGCTACAAATGAAGCCGAAGTCATTGAAGAAGCAAGGTGGCTTACTGATTTTATTGCACCCTACAGAATAACCTATCCTGTAGCTTTTAATTGTGAGGGTTTTACTAACCCTAGTAATAGACAATATGGCTTATCTAAGGAAGAGCGGACTAGTCTAGCAGTTACATTCTTAGATTATGTAAGAAGTAAGGGTTATACTCCAATGTTCTACGCTGCAAAAGGTGAATTAGAAGGAAGTTTAGAATGGGATACAAACAGGCTAGCTAGCAATTATAAGATATGGGTAGCCCATTATCCACAAAGCTTTAGCTCGTCTTCAAAATCCTCGTATTCTGGTACACACCATATGTGGCAGTATACAAGCAAGGGCCAAGTTTCTGGAATTAGTAATCCGGTAGACTTAAATATAGCCTACTTTGGATATGATAGTGAAGCTACGGCAAAGAGTGATGAACCTGTTGAAACGGTTGTAGCAGACCCTAATGCCTTAAGTAACCAAGGGGAGGAAAGTACGAAAAGTTCACCTAATATCGTAAATGGTCAGTATTTTACTA
>JAAYRG010000059.1 GCA_012518885.1 Clostridiales bacterium
CTTTGACTATTGTCCATGGTAACTCCTTAATTATAATTAGGTTATATTATTTTATGAATAGATCTTAAAAAAGATTACCTTTTATTAACATAGCTAAGACATTTTTCTAAAAGTTACACCATATAATGTTAGAGATATTGTTAAAAGAAAGTGTGACCTATATGACATATGAAGAATATAAGAACATTATTGCAGATGGACTATTAGAATATTGCAGGAATGGAGGTTCTCTAGTTTATTTAGCCCTCCATGATTTAAAGAAAGAATGTATATTTTCATTTGATAAGCCAGTAACAAACAATGAAAAGAAATGGCTAATTAAAGAAGCCTATAAGGCAATTAGAGAGGGCAAGGACCTACCAGATGGAATTAGGCTAGAAAAGATTATTATAAAATAAACACCTAACATGTGTAGAATATTACTTACAAAAGTTGATAGGTAAACACTGCTATTATTTAAGAAATATTTGATAGTTGAAAAAATTTTAAAATAGTATATAATATTACTAGTGAAAGAACCTAAGTATGCTTTTATGTTCACAACTTAGACACATCTTTCCTGTAATATAATAATATATCTGTCTGTGACCAGGTTGGCCTAATCTACTAGCCAACATTTACTACACTAATTATATTAGGGGTTGTACTGGTTTCGACGGAGGTTTTGAAGTTACGATAGCCATTCGCGGCCTGGGACCGCGTCATCAACCTAGAACTTAAATATAAACGCAGACGATAATTACGATTTAGCGTTCGCAGCTTAGTAAAGCTGCTGTCGAACTTAGGACTCTTGCGACCTAAGACCTCGGCATCATAACTAGCAAGAAACTCTGCTTTCAAAGCTTTGAGAAAGTAGAAAATCTATGAAGCTACTAAGTGCTTAAGCCTGTCAATTGGCGTAATCACTTGGGAATGTTAGTAAATTGACTATAATGGTAGAAGTCGTAATGAATGGACTTTCGGACAGGGGTTCGATTCCCCTCAGCTCCACTATCTTTATTTAATCTTAAGACATTTCAAGAAATGCTTTAAACTCAGTATTTTCAAGGGTTTAGAGCATTTTTTATTTTCTTTCCTTATTTGACACTTCTTTCCTATTGTTGTACAATAGTCGTTACAGAACACGTGTTCTATTAAAATCCAGCGAACTAGTTCTAATCTTGATTTATAAGAGTTTCTATGCTAATTAATATTGTCCAAGAAATAGCAAAGGAGATAATTTATGAGTAAGCAAAAATCAATCGAAAATTTAAATAACCATAAAGTAAATACTCTTAGTAAACTTGATAGATATCTTGATTCTTTAATTAGTTCCAATGATCAACGCATTCGTGGTAAAGCTGACAAACTCTGCTACTGGTTAGAAGACTATATAAAGTTTTTAGAATATGAACCTCATTTTGATTCATCAAGATTAAGAAGATATAAGCGTGGTGAAATAATTAAGGTACATCTTGGATATAATATTGGTAGTGAAGAAGGGGGTTTACATTATTGTATTGTTATAGATAAAAACAATTCAATCCATTCTCCTGTTGTTACAATTATTCCACTTAAGTCTGTTAAGTCAGATAATAAATATAAGCAAAATCCGAATTTATGACCCTAAGACCAATTACGATGTTTTAAGCGGTATAAAACTATCTAATGAAAAACTAGATGCAATTGATAACGAGATTAAAAAATTATTTACTAATATTGGATGACTTTTCTTGACATTTTTTCTTGACAATTACATATAATGATGTATTTAATGAATATATAAAACATCGCCGTAGACCGGCAGTATAGAAGACATAGCTCCTAGCGAGCAATATTCATTATATACACCTCACAAAGTTGTGAGGTGTTTTTTATTCAAACACTTTGGCAAGTTTATGATATATAAAACACTTGCAGAATAAAACCCCTAGCTATTTACGCTAGGGGTTTTTCTACAACACTATAAGCTGTCCAACACGAATTAGATTAGGATTTTCAAGTTTATTTTTTCTAACTAAGTCATTCACACTTGTATTATATTTCTTTGCAATCTTAGA
>JAAYRG010000060.1 GCA_012518885.1 Clostridiales bacterium
TTGACCAACTTTAAAATGTTTAGTAAAATGTAACCAAACAATTTTGAGACAAAAATTGTTATATTTTATTAGGAGGCTATTTTTTATGCAAAAGCCAGATTTAAGGTATTTAGAATTGTTATCAAAAAATTTTCCTACTATAGATGCAACTTTAACTGAAATTATAAACTTAGAAGCAATACTAAACCTTCCAAAAGGAACAGAACACTTTCTAAGTGATTTACATGGCGAGTTCGAAGCTTTCGAGCATGTGCTTAGAAATGGGTCCGGTAATCTTAAGATTAAAATTCAGGAAATCTTTAATAACCGTCTAACTAATCGTGAGATGAATACTCTAGCTACACTAGTTTATTATCCTGAAGAAAAGATGAAGATGATTATAGAAGGACTTGATTCGGAAGAAGAAATTAAAGACTGGTATAGGATAACTATATCTAGGTTAATTGAACTAACTGCAAGTGCAGGTTCAAAGTATACTAGGTCCAAGGTGCGCAAGGCTTTACCTAAGGAGTTTGCCTACGTTATTGAAGAGTTACTATCAAGAGATGGGAAGTATATAGATAAAACAGATTATTATAATGAGATAATCACTAGTATTGTTGACTTAGATTGTGCAGATGATTTAATAATAGCGATATGCCATTTGATTCAACAACTTATTGTAGACCATATTCACATTTTGGGTGATATATATGATAGGGGACCATGTCCAGAAAAGATTATAGGCCGTCTAAAAAAGCACCATTCAGTGGATGTTCAATGGGGCAACCATGATATCTTATGGTTTGGTGCTGCTTCTGGTTCACCTGCTTGTATTGCAAATGTTCTAAGGATTGCATCTCGTTATGACAACTTAGAGACAATTGAAGATTCATACGGAATATCTTTGAGACAATTGATTGCATTTGTAGAATCTACCTATGGTGGTGTTTCTAACAAAAACTTTTATCCTAAGGTAGATGAAACTGTAATTGATACCTATCCACATGAATTAGAGCAGTTAGGACGAGTACAGCAGGCAATGGCCATTATTCAGTTTAAGCTAGAAGGCCAAATAATTAAACGCAATCCAGATTTCAATATGAAACACCGTTTATTACTTGATAAAATAGATTTTGATAGGTATGAAATAACAATTGATGGTAAGACATATCCTTTAAATGATAAAAACTTCCCAACAATTGACCCAAGGGACCCATATAAACTTTCTAAAGAAGAAACAGATGTAATGGAACGTTTAGTCCATGCATTTACTAATTCCAAGCATTTACAAGATGATGCGGCCTTCCTTATTAATAACGGTGGAATGTATCTAAAATATAATGAAAACCTACTATTTCATGGTTGCATACCAATGGATAAGGATGGCAACTTTATGTCCTTTCATCTAGAAGGTCAAGAATATAAGGGTAAGGCCTTGTTTGACAAGTTTGATGAGATTATAAGAAACGGATTCTTTGAAAGAGAAAAAAAGAGTCACTTTATTTACCTAGACTTGATTTGGTATTTATGGTGTGGTGAAAAATCACCCTTGTTTGGAAAGAAGGCCATGAAAACTTTCGAACGCTATTATATTGATGATAAAGAATCCCATATTGAAGAGAAGAACGCATATTATCATTTGAGGGAAGATGAAGATATAGCAATAAAAATTCTTAAGGAGTTTGGTATTAACCCTGAAACAGGCCATATTATTAATGGACATACACCTGTTAAAGAGCGAAAAGGAGAAAACCCTGTCAAGGCAAATGGACGTTTAATTGTAATTGATGGTGGATATTCCCCAACCTACCAAGATACAACAGGACTTGGAGGTTATACCCTACTTTACAACTCTTATGGACTTAAACTTTGTGTTCATGAACCATTTACTTCAAAAGAGGATGCTATTAATAATGAAACTGATATTGTTTCAACAAGAAGAGTAGTAGATCTAGAACTAGAAAGAGCTAAAATTAAAGACACAGACAAGGGTAAGAAGCTAATGCAAGAGAGCTATGAGCTAAAATGTCTGCTTAAGGCTTACCGTTCTGGAAAGATTAAAGAGAAGGGTTGACGTATGAATATACTAGTTGTTAATGATGATGGAATTCATTCAAAAGGACTTCATATATTAGCAAGAGCTGCTGCTAAGATGGGTAATGTTTGGGTAGTTGCCCCTGATATGGAATGTAGCGGAATGTCCCATAGGATAACAGTATATGGAGTTATAGATGTAAAAGCTATAGATATTCCTGTAGATAATGTAAAGTCATATAGTATAAGCGGGACACCAGCTGATTGTGTTAAAATTGGTATAAATCAGATAATGCCTGTAAAACCAGATATTGTGTTTTCAGGCGTTAACAATGGTTTGAATATTGGTTATGATATTTTGTATTCAGGGACTGTAGGGGCTGCAATGGAGGCTTTACTTAATGGAATCCCTGCAATAGCCTTTTCAAAAAGTAAGGAAAGTGACAGCTATGATGTTGTGGAAACATACTTGTCAGAGATTGCTATAGACCTCTCAAGGCGTTATATTAAAAAGAATGAAATATGGAACGTTAATTTTCCTTCTTGTAATCTATCAGACTACAAGGGAATCCTATATAACAGACTTCCAGTGCAAGTTCCCCTAAACAAGGACCATTATGAGGCCTTTGATTTAAATAATGGGAATTTTAAGGTTAATGTTAGGGGTATAAAGAATACCCAGGCTAAACCTGGTACAGACCTTCATGCCGTTCTTAACAACTATATCTCAGTTGGAACAGTTAGGAGTTCAGTAATTTCATAAAATGCTTATTAGCCAGACATTTATTAAGTGTCTGGCTTTAAATATACATATGGAAACGAATATGCTAATATAGATACTTATATTAGTACAAAAGTAATAAGTGAAAATTAAATAGTTATATAATTGTTTCTTATACATTTATAGAAATATAAAAAGATTTATTATATAATTAAAATATGTGTAGGAATATGTATCCTTAACCACAACTATAGAGTCAAGGAGATTAGATATGACATACGATTTTAATAGTAGAATAGACAGAAAAAACACTGGTTCTATTAAATGGGATCTCATGTACAAATGGAATCCAAAGGTTGACGAAGGGGTCCTTCCTCTTTCAGTTGCAGATATGGAATTGTTTAATCCGCCAGAGATTTATGAAGGATTGATTCATTTTATACAAGAAAAACCAGTATTAGGCTATACTAGGCCAACAGATGATTTTTTAAAGGCAGTTGTTAGCTGGCAAGAAAAACGACATAACTGGGTAGTTAATGAGGAATGGATTATCAATACTACAGGTGTAGTATCGGCCTTTAATGCAGCTATTCGAGCTTTTTCTAATCCTGGTGATGGGGTTATTATCTTTAAACCTGTATATTATCCCTTCTCAAGTGCTATAACAAGCAATAATAGGGTGGAAGTAAATGTTCCCCTAATTGAAACGGATGGATATTATACAATTGATTTTGAGGGGGTTGAAGATGCTGCTTCAAAAGAGGAGAACAAGATTCTTCTGTTTTGTAGTCCCCACAATCCTGTAGGTAGGGTTTGGACCAAAAGTGAGTTAGAAAGACTTGCAGAGATAGCCATAAAACATGACCTTTTAGTAATATCCGATGAAATATGGTACGACTTCGTAAGTCCTAGCTATGAACATACCATATTACACAAGGTTAATAAGAACTTACAAGATAAGTTAATCACTTGTACTGCTGCATCTAAAACCTTTAATTTGGCGGGCCTTGGAACATCTAGTATTATAATATCAAATGACAAGTTAAGAGAAAAATTTTCTTACGAAGTTAAAAGGTCCCATTGTAATGCTAATAACATATTTGGATTTGAAGCTACAAGAATAGCTTATAATGAATGTGAAGAATGGCTAGATTACCTATTAGAACTGGTTTATTCTAATAAAAAGATGGTGAACCAGTTCTTTAGAGATAATTTTCCACTAATCAAGGCTCCTATTAGTGAAGGTACATATTTACAATGGCTAGACTTTAGAGGACTTGGTATGACAAATAAAGAGCTAGAGGACTTTCTTCACGAAAATCAGTTCTTTACAGATGAAGGGTATATATTTGGTAGGGAAGGGGACGGATTCGAAAGGATTAATGTTGCCCTACCACAAGATGCACTTAAAGAACTACTTGAGAGGCTTTTATTGGCCTTAAAACAAGCTGATAAATAAAATTTATTTAAGAATTAACGATATATATTAAGAAAATATTCCTAGTTTTATTTTAGCCAGAATGTAGATACTAATAATAAAAATATCTACATTTAAATAAAGGAAAATGAAAATGAAAATAAAAACAGATGAAATAATGGATAGTGGATGGAACTTTGATAATACCTATATTAACCTACCAAGCAAATTCTATTCTGTCCAAGACCCGGTTCCTGCAATGTCTCCAAGTCATATTATACTTAATAAAAGTTTGGCAAGGTACCTAGGGTTAAATGCCTCCTCCTTAGAATCAAATCAAGGATTAAAAGTATTTGCAGGTAATTCCATTCCTGATGGGACTGTGCCCATTGCACAGGCATATGCAGGCCACCAGTTTGGCCACTTTACGATGCTTGGTGATGGAAGGGCCATACTTCTTGGTGAACACCTTACCCCTGATGGAGAAATATTTGATATCCAGTTAAAGGGGGCTGGCAAAACTAAGTTTTCTAGGGGTGGAGACGGAAGGGCTGCTATAGGGCCTATGCTTAGGGAATATATTATTAGTGAGGCTATGCATAGCCTTGGTATACCAACTACCCGTAGTTTAGCAGTTGTAAGTACAGGTGAAAAGGTATATAGGGAAAGACCTTTAACTGGAGCAATCCTTACAAGAGTAGCTAAGAGTCATATAAGGGTTGGAACCTTTCAATACGCAAGGGTTTATTGTGATAAGGAAGATTTGAAGGCTCTAGCAGACTATTCCATAGATAGACACTATCCAGATATAACTAATATTCCAAACAAGTACTTGTTACTACTTAGAAAAGTAGTAGAAAGGCAAGCCAGTCTAATAAGTAAGTGGCAACTAGTAGGTTTTATCCATGGGGTTATGAATACAGACAATATGACTATTAGTGGAGAGACTATTGATTATGGGCCTTGTGCCTTTATGGACACCTATAGTTTATCTACTGTATTTAGTTCAATAGATAGCCAAGGTCGCTACGCCTATGGCAACCAGCCAAAGATAGGAATATGGAATCTTTCTAGACTTGCAGATGCCCTATTACCACTTATAGATGATAACGTGGAAAGGGCTGTTGAATTAGCGACTAGAGAGGTCTCAAAGTTTTCAAGTATTTATAATGACCTGTGGGAAGATGGAATGAGAAAGAAACTAGGATTATATAACAAGCAAGATAGTGACCTAGACCTAATTAATGAGTTATTTGCTATTATGGAGGCTAAGAAAGCTGATTATACAAATACTTTTCGTGCCTTAACTCTTGATAAGTTTAATGAAATGTACATCTTTGAAACAGGCGAGTATAAAGAGTGGTATGATAAATGGATTAGGCGATTAGCTAATCAAGACCAAACACTAGAAGAGGCTAAAAAACTAATGAGAGATAATAATCCATCTGTAATCCCAAGAAATCACAGGGTAGAAGAGGCCCTTGAAAATGCAGAAAGAGGAGATCTTGGTCTTGTAGACAAATTACTTAAAGTCCTAGAAAATCCATATGAATATTCCAAGGACCAGGAAGAATATGCTAAATTACCACCAGAATCACAAGTGGCTTATAAAACCTTTTGTGGAACCTAATATTAATAACTAAATAGTAACTAGGGAAGTAGTTACTACTTCCCTAAATAAATGGAGGTGTAGATTATTAAAATACCAAGAAGTAAGTATGATATAATAGTAGAAATAATTTGCTATATCTGTTTAATTGGAATAGTCATATATCTTTTATTCAACTGGGGTCAGATTCCAAACCGTATTCCTGGCCATTATAATGCTGCGGGACAAGTTGATAGAGTAACTGGTAAAGGGTCACTAATTGCAACCTATATAGTAACTCTAATAATGTATATAGGAATGACTGTTATTGAGAGATTACCCCAGATATGGAATACTGGAGTTAATATTACTAACGAGAATAAAGAGAGAATATTTCGTATTTTAAAAGATTTTTTAAAATCAATCAAATTAATCGTTGTGATTACATTTACATATATAATATATAACACAGCTAAGGCAAGTTCTCTACCCATTTGGTTTACGCCCCTTAACCTTATAATTACATTTGGATGTATCATATATTATTGTGTAAAATTAGTAAAAAACAGATAAGGCATATATAAAACCTTAATTATTAAGAAACGGAGACATAAATGAATAAGAAAGATATCTTAGAATTAAGAAAACGTATGAAAAAGTCAGGGTGTACCTTTACCAAACTAAGAGGCTGTTATGTAAACTCAGAAAAAGAAATAGTCTTACATATAGATGAAACATTCTTAAATCTTGATGATGAGGAGTTTGATAAGTATCTAGATATTGCAAAAAAAACTCTTTCAGGAAGTTTAGGTAATAACCTACTCGAACTTGAATTCCCTATGGAAGAAGAGTTTGCTGGCGGGAAGCAACAATTTTTAATGGCCCTTAGAGAGAGTAAGTTAAAAGATGACGACCTCTTAGAAGCATACTACCAGCTAATAATAGATAACTATGATTATGCAGGGAATTATCTTATTCTTCTTTATCATGACGTATATGATGTAATTAAAAAGACTACAGATAATATTAACCTAGACGAATCAGAAGAAGTTCATGAATACTTGATATGTGCTATATGCCCTGTAGAACTGACAAAACCAGCACTTGGTTATCTAGCAAATGAGAACAGGATAGGCCCTCGTAATAGGGACTGGGTAGTAAGCCCACCAGATACAGGCTTTGTATTTCCGGCCTTTACAGACCGTAGTACAGATATCCACTCTGTACTTTATTACACTAAGAATACTAAAGAACCCCATAAAGAAATTATGGAGTCTGTCCTTGGGTGTCCACCTAAGGCTACAGGTGTACAGCAAAAGATAGCCTTCCAAACCATAATTAAAAA
>JAAYRG010000061.1 GCA_012518885.1 Clostridiales bacterium
GAGCTACTATCACAGTAGACGGACTTAATGTTAGACAAGAAGCTAATGAAGAGAGTAAGGTACTAACAGTTGTATATAGTAACGAAAAGTACACAGTCTCTGAAGTTACAGATGATTGGGTTAAAATTTCAATACCTAAAGCAAACACTGTAGGCTATGTATCAATTGATTATGTTGAATTAACAGTATCATTTGAACAGGCCATTTCTATAGAAGAAGAACAAGAAATACTTAGAAAACAAAAAGAAGAAGAAGAAAGAAAGAAAGCTGAAGAAGCTGCCAAAAAGAAGGCAGCCCAAGAAGAAGCCAAGAGAAAGGCTGCAGCTAAAAAGAAAGCTGAACAAGAAGCTGCTAAGAAGGCTAGCTCTAGTTCTAAAAGCTCAACAAGTAGCCCAGCCTCAAGTTCAAGTAACCACAGCTCTGCTGAACAAGCAGCTAAGGAAGAGATAGCTCGTAGAGAATCAGGTGGTAACTATAACGCACGTAATGGTAAATATATCGGCCGTTACCAGCTAAACAAGAGTTATCTTAACGGTGATTACTCACCTGAAAACCAAGAACGTGTTGCAGATAATTATGTTGCTAGACGTTATGGTTCATGGCAAAATGCATTGAAATTTTGGAACGCAAATGGTTGGTACTAAGTTTTACCAACTTCTTAATACAAATATAAAAAAGCACCCTTACGGGTGCTTTTTTATGTATTGTATTTATATTGGGAGATATAGGGATATTAGTTATTAATTAGCTTATCATTTTCATTCCAAGTATACATCTTACGAAGTTCTTTACCAACAACTTCTAATTGATGTTGTGATTCGTTGTTTCTCATAGCCCTAAAGTTTGGACAACCAACTTGGTTCTCAAGTAACCAGTTACGAGCAAATACGCCGTCTTGAATGTCCTTAAGTACTTGTCTCATAGCATTCTTAGTATCTTCTGTAATAATCTTTGGACCAGTTATATAGTCACCATACTCTGCTGTATTAGAAATAGAATATCTCATACCAGCAAAGCCACTTTCATAAATTAGGTCAATAATAAGCTTCATTTCGTGGATACATTCAAAGTAAGCGTTCTCGGGAGCATATCCAGCTTCAACTAGAACTTCAAAACCTGCCTTCATTAACTGAGTTACACCACCGCAAAGAACAGCTTGCTCTCCAAATAAGTCAGTTTCTGTTTCTTCCTTAAAGGTTGTTTCAAGAACACCAGCTCTTGCTCCACCTATAGCTAAAGAATAAGCTAGGGCGATATCTTTTGCCTTTCCTGTAGCATCTTGTGCTACTGCAATTAAGCTTGGAACTCCCTTTCCTTCTTTATATTCGCTTCTTACAGTGTGACCTGGTCCCTTAGGTGCAACCATCATAACATCAACATAAGAAGGTGGTTTAATTTGTCCATAGTGTATTGCAAATCCATGAGCAAACATTAGAGCGTTACCTTCTTCTAAGTTTGGCTCGATGTTTTCTTTGTACATCTGTGCCTGTTTCTCATCATTAATTAGAATCATAATTATATCTGCTCTCTTAGCAGCCTCTGCTGATGTATATACTTCAAAACCTGCAGCTTCTGCCTTAGCCCAAGATTTACTTCCTTCATATAAACCAATGATTACGTTAACACCAGACTCTTTTGCATTAAGTGCATGAGCATGTCCTTGGCTACCATAACCAATAATAGCAACAGTTTTCCCTTCTAATAATGATAAATTACAATCTTCTTGGTAATAGATTTTTGCCATTCTTATTTCCTCCTAATTTTAAAAAAATATCTTATTCGATTATTACAGTTTTAATAATCACTAGTCATTGCACAGTTAATCGGCCAAATAATCAATAATATCTTCTGCCCCTCTTGCTAAACCAGTAATACCTGTTCTTACTAATTCCGTAACAGTAAAGTCTTCTAGTAGTTTTAAAAATGCATTGATTTTAGGCTCATCTCCTGTTAATTCGATGACCATAGAATCCGCAGAAACATCAACAATTTTAGCTCGGAAAATATCTGCAAGACCAATTATACTCTGTCTGTTGTCTTTATTAGATTCTACTTTTACTAATATCAACTCTCTAATTACAGATTCTCCTGGTAATAGTTCAAAGATTTCTCTTACATCTTCAAGCTTTGCTAGTTGCTTCTTGATCTGGTCAATTATTTGATTGTCACCCTTAACGACAACAGTAATTCTAGATATACTCGGATCCTGAGTTTCACCAACAGTCAAACTAGTAATATTGTAACCACGCCTACTAAATAAACCGGACACCCTACTTAGGACACCTGCAGTATTATCAACTAGTATAGATAAAACAACTCGTCTCATATTCTTCACCTCACAGATATGTTAGCTGTTTAATGCGTTAAACTGTAATACTAATTGTAGCAATATGGCAATGGAATGTCAACTGAAAATTCTACAGGTTTTTTACTTTCGACCATCAAACACAATATCTAGTGTTCTTTCTACATATTCACCGCTTTCTAAGGATGATACAGTAATTGTTCCTTCAGTCTTAGCCTCAATATAGTTTAGGATTTCTAGTAAGTCTATCTGTGATTCAACTGGTATAGAATTAACAGCTGTAATAATATCTCCTACCTTAAGGCCAGCTTTATCAGCTGCAGAACCCTTTTCTACTTTAGCAACAAAAACTCCTATAGGCATATTAAAGCCTTGAGAATACATCTTTGTAACATCTTGTGTTTGGATTCCTAAATAAGCCCTATTACTTTCTTCAATTTCTTCACGATTGATAAGTGTAGTAATTAACTCTAGCACTTCTGAAATTGGAATTGCATAACCTATACCTTCTACTTCAGTAGATATTAACTTCACAGTATTAATTCCTATAACCTCACCCCTTGTATTAAGAAGGGCTCCGCCGCTATTACCAGGATTAATAGCTGCATCTGTTTGCATTAATTCCATTGTCCTACCTTCAATTTCAACTTCTCTATTAATTGCACTTACATATCCAACTGTTACAGATTGGCCATAACCAAGGGCATTACCAATTGCTATTGCAAGGTCACCTAACTGTACATTGTTAGAGTTACCAATAGTAGCAATCTTTATATGATTCCTGGTCTCCTCTGACAAGTCATCAAAACTTACACATACTACTGCAATATCTGCAACTGCATTACTACCTCGTAGGGAGGCCTTTGCCTTAGCACCATCATTAAAAACAATCTCAATATTAGATGCATCTTGAATTACATGGTTATTAGTTACTATTAATAACTCCTCATTGTTTTGACCAATAATAAAACCTGAACCGCTTCCCTCAGACTCTCTACTATACTCTCTACCAAAAAAATCTCGTACATTCTCTTCAACAGTAGCATTAATAGCAACAATTGAAGGCATAACATTATCAACTATAACAGATACATTGTTTTCAATAGTCTTATCACTAGTATCAATAAGTGAATCTTCTGCATCATCATTATCTTCCTTATCTAAGTAGTCTTCATCACTCTCTTTGTTATAGTTACTAACAATATATTGATAAACTTGAAAAGATGCACTAGCTAAAATTCCAACAATAATAGCAAGTACAATAAACTTAATTACTTTTTTCATGTTATATACTCCTTCCTTTATATATCTTTTAGCATCTCCATGTGAATACATAGATATAAAGTCTTATAACAATCTTATTCTCTATTATTATATTATCACTAAATTATGTCCACTTTGTGATTATTTAGCTAAAATAAACAATGATTTTAACCAAGGTAAGGTCAGATCATAGGGGAATACAAGAGGTACAAAGTACATGTTTTATATATAGAGAGGAAGGAGTAGCTTTTTTTATTCATCGCGGCCACGCTAAAATAAAAAAACTACTCCTTCCCCTCTATAATAATACATGTTCTACTTTTCTTTTGTCTTTCTCTTTACCTCTACTAAAAATTGCCTAATACCTTAAAGTTATTTGCCTCAGCTCTCATTCCTACAATAGCATTCCTAACTCCTGCATCCTTTAAATTCCCCTCAAAATCAACGAAGAACCTATACTCAAAATTCTTATTCTCTACTGGCCTAGATTCAATATTGGTCATGTTTAAATTGTTATAGGAGATATGAGAAAGAATATCATAAAGGCTACCACTTTCGTGAGGTAGTTCAAAACATACACTTACTTTGTTAGCATTATTTATGAACTCTCTTTTGTTAGATATTATAATAAATCTTGTTGAGTTTACATTTGAATCATTAATTTTTTCTGCTAATACACATAAGTTATATTGCTTTCCAGCACTTAGACTTGCAATAGCTGCCTGGTTTATATCTTTGTCCTCAAGTACCTTCTTAGCCCCATATGAAGTACTAAAACACTGAATTTGTTTCATATTCTTATGTTGGTCTAAAAACTTTGATGATTGTTGGAGGGCTTGGGGATGTGAATAAACTTTTGTAATATCTGATAAACTTGCACCTGGTAAACCAAGTAAGGCATGTTCTATCTTTACTACATGTTCTTTTACAATATAGTTGTCGAACTTAACTAGGAGGTCATATATGTCACCAATCCCACCAGTTGATGTGTTCTCTATTGGTAATACACCATAATCAGCCTTACCATCATTAATTATTTCCATTATCTTTTTGAATGTTGACTCCTGAAATACTCTTACCTTATCTCCGAAATTCTCTCTCATGGCTTGTTCTGTGTAAGAGCCTTTCTCGCCAAAATAAACTACTTTTATATCTTCTGTCTTCTTAAGTTCACTTACTTCATTAAATTCTGGCATTTTTTCATTTTGTGCAATCATACTATATTGTAACTTCCTACTTAAAGCCATAATTTGCTTGAACAGTTCTCTTATTCCCTGTTTATTAAATTCATTGTCTGTAAGTGATGTTAAGGCGTCTAGCTTTTCTTTTTCTCTTGATACATCCAAAACAGCCTTGCCTGTTTTTATCTTATATGCTGCCACGTCTTCGACTATTTTCATACGTCTTTCAAAAAGACTAACTATTTGCTTGTCTATAGAATCTATTTCATCTCTACTAGTTTGTAAGTCCTTCATGGTTCTCCTCCAAAATACTATATTAAAATTTTTAAATTTTCATTTTGCAATTGATTATATCTAATAAAACGATTATAGCATAGTCATTATATATTAGAAACTTTAATTTAGTATAACTTAAAACTGGCATAATTTGAATTTTTATTTGAGAATATATTTTATTCTATCACAAATAATATTTGTATGAAAAATAAATTTGCCTATAACTTTATAAGATGTGGTTTACTTGGATGGTGCTTAGAGTGTGCTTGGACTGGCTTTTTATCTCTTTTAGCAAGGGATAAGACGCTAAGTTGCCGAACTTCCTTATGGATGTTTCCAATTTATGGACTGGCTGCATTCTTCTTACCCTTAAGCCAAAAAATTAAAAACAGAAATATAATTATAAGAGGAGGTCTATATACACTTTGTATATTTATAGCTGAATATATTTTCGGCAGTCTCTTAAATATTCTTGATTCCTGTCCTTGGGATTACAGTAAAGAAAGATTTCATTACAAAGGTATTATAAGATTTGATTTTGCTCCTATTTGGTTCTTGGTAGGGCTCTTGTATGAAAAAATACTCACAAAAGAATGATATTAATTAAAAGAATGGATTATCAAGACTATTAGCCTGTTAATTTTAGAATAATCTAAGTTTTACGTGGAATACTAGTACAGATAATAAAATTAGTATTTAGGAGGAGTTATATGAAGAAAAAAATATACTTACTACTTGCTTTATGTATTATAAGCATGTTGACATTAGTTGCTTGTACTGATGATACAAAACAAAATGAAACTATTGGCGAAACTCAAGGACCAACAGATGAAAGTGATACTTTACCAGAAACCACTACACCAACTGTAGATGAAACTGATGACCTTAATAATGATGGAACTGATAATAATGGTGTAGATAATAATGGTAATAATAACGGTAACGGAAATGGAGTAATTGACGATATCGGTGATGACATAGAAAACGCTGTAGACCCAACGGACACAACTGACGGTGATGATACAATCAATGACGCAACAGACGATAACAGATAATAAATAATAGGTAATATACAGTAGACAATTGATAGCTTAATAATATACAAAAAAAGGGAACCAATATTGCTAACGAATATTGATTCCCTTAATATTTGTTTTATATTATAGAAAAGCCCATAAAGCAATAACAAGGAGAACTATAAAGATTGGACCAAATACAAGGAAAGCTGAGATAATAATTGCAAGGTAATCCTTTTTTTCAAAATTAATATCCTCTTCTACATCTATATCAGCATTCAAGTCCTTTCTACTGCCATCCATGGCTCTATTCTTATCTTCTAACCACTTAAAGGCTCTATCAACCTTGTTCTTAAAAAACATAAATTCCAGCCCTTCTATCTATAATTAAATCTTAATCTTGGTTAAGCTTATGATGACAAGCTACAAAGTGTCCTGGTCTAGCTTCTTCAAATTCAGGAACTACTGTTTTACAAATATCTGTTGCATACTTACATCTTGTATGGAACTTACAACCTGAAGGAGGATCAATAGGACTTGGTATATCTCCTTCAAGAAGAACAACATCCTTTTTATTCTCTATATCAGTTGTAGGAATTGCTGATAATAAAGCTTCTGTGTAAGGGTGCATTGGTCTATCGTAAAGTTCTTTAGTATCTGCAAGCTCAACAATATTTCCTAGGTACATAACCCCAACCCTATCACTAATATACTTAATAACACTTAGGTCATGAGATATGAAAAGGTAGGTTAGGTTTTGTTGCTCTTTTAGGTCTAATAATAGGTTGATAATCTGTGACTGAATAGACACGTCTAAAGCAGATACAGCCTCGTCACAAACAATAAACTTAGGGTCTAGTGCTACTGAACGAGCAATACCTATACGTTGTCTTTGTCCACCTGAGAATTGGTGTGGGTAACGATGTAGGAAATATCCATCTAATCCGCATCTCTTCATTACATCTATTACATAGTCTTGCATCTTCTCGTCATTCTTATCAAACATATTATGGGCTAGAAGTCCTTCTGAGATGATTTGACCAACTGTCATTCTTGGATTCAAGGATGAATAAGGGTCTTGGAAAATTAATTGTAGATCTTTTCTTAATCTTCTCATCTCTTCAGTAGTAAGCTTAGTTAAATTAATACCTTTATCCCTATATGCTTCATATTTATCAAATTCAGGATGAGAACGATGTTTCTCCATTAATTTGTATATTTCAGCCCTAACTGCTTCTAGTTCTTTTTCTTCAGCTTCTAGCTTTAATTCTTTACTGCGGATAGCTTCTCTATCAGCTTTAGTTTCATTCTCAATTTCTTGTTTACTTCTGCCTTTTTCTTTTAACTTTGATTCTTTAGCGGAAAGGTCAACCTTGTCTTTGTTAATATCATCTTTTAACTTTCTAACATCAACACTTTCTTTATATTCTTTAACAAGAATATC
>JAAYRG010000062.1 GCA_012518885.1 Clostridiales bacterium
ATAACACATGATTTCTATAGTAACAACATATAATAAGAAAAGAACATTAATATGAAGGTGTTTAAATGATAATACACGTAATTGAACCTGGCGAAACAGTAGATTCTATTGCCCAGCTATACGGAGTTTCGCCAGAATGGATTATTAGAGAACATGGAATAATAGACCCTAATGATTTAGCGGTTGGAGGTTCTTTGGTTATTTTATATCCTGAAATTACTCATACTGTTGTAGAAGGTGATACACTTGAAAGTATTGCAAACATGTATGGTGTAAGTGTGATTAGTTTGTTACAAAATAATTTTTTCCTATCAGACCAGGAATTTCTACAGGTTGGGGATTCAATTGTTATAAAGTATCAGGATGAGAAGAAAAGAGCAATAACTGTAACTGGTTATTGTTACCCATTCATAGAAGAAAGAGTATTAAGAAAAACCCTTCCTTCCTTGACCTATTTAATTGTATATAGTTATTTAATTAATGTAGATGGAAGTGTCAGGAAAGAAAATGATGAGCTTGTGATCGAATATGCTAGAGCATATGGCGTTCCGCCTATAATGATGGTATCAATTAATCGTACTGGTGAAGTTCTTGATTCTGATATGGCTAGTACCATATTAAACAATGAAGAACTTAGAAACTTTTTAATTAATGATATTATAGTCACAGTCATAACCAAGGGATATGCTGGCATAGGATTAATGCCCTTATATATTTACCCTACTGATAGGGCACTTTATGTTGAATTTTTAGAGGAATTAATAAACCGCGTTCAAGCCTTGGGCCTTATAGTATTTGATACAATTATTATTGATACCTTTGAACTAATATCAGATATTTTTAGTACCCAAAGTTATATCAAGTTTTTAAACGCTCTAGTAGATGGAACTATATTCTTCCCAATTTCTACTGGTATTAGGTTAGATGCCCCAATGGGAGTATCTAGTTATGGTATGGCTACAGATATGTTGACTTATTTTCTTGAATATATTCCAACACAAGAACTTCAATTAGGAATAAATACGGTAGGCTTTATTTGGGAATTGCCATATATACAATGCCTTTCTGAAGGGAATACAATTTCTGTCTCTTCAGCAATCTTACTCGCAAGAGACTATGATATACCAATTCTTTATGATGAGGTGACCCAATCAGCCTTCTTTTTATTCCAAGATGACAATCAAGAACTTCTAGTTAGATTTAGGGATGCAAGGAGCTATGCTAAATACATGGAATTAGTAGACCAATATAATTTGGAAGGTATAGGTGTATGGAATATCATGTCTTATATTCATCCCCTATGGCTTATTGTAAACTCACAGTATGAGATAATTAAGGTTGATTTGTAAAGCTCATTCCTTAACAAGCAAATAACAACATTAATTGCAAAAAAATATCATATAATTATTAAAGAGTATATTAATAAGGGTGTTCCTATGGTTATACATGTTATAGAACCCGGTGAAACAGCTTATACAATTGCTAATGAATATGGTGTGTCAGCCCAGTGGATAATAAGAGAAAATGGAATTGTTAATCCACTAGACTTAGCAGTAGGTAATGCCTTGGTTATATTATTCCCAAAAATAACCCATACCATAGTTGAGGGGGATACATTAGAAAAAATAGCACAAATGTATAATGTGACTATTATGGACCTACTACGTAACAACTCATACTTATCTGACTTGGAATACTTACAAGTAGGCGATGTTATTGTCATTGAGTATGAAGACGAAAAGAAATCCAATTTAACAGTAACTGGGTATTCTTATCATTTTACTGATGAGCGAGTTCTTAGAAAAACCTTACCCTATTTGACCTATTTAATGATATCTAGTTTATATATTGATGAAAATGGAATTATACGTGAAAATGATGATAAAAGGGTTATTGAATACTCTAAAGTATATGGGGTTGCCCCTATTTTAAGTATAGAATTTAAGAATAAAGGGAGTAAAAAAGCGACTGATGTACTTCATTCAATACTTAATGATGCCATTCTTAGAGATGCAATAATAGAGGGAATCACTACAGTTCTTGTTAAAAAGGGTTATTCAGGAGTTGGTTTTGGACCTGTTTATGTCTATCCTAGTGATAGGGAAAAATATATAGAGTTTATGAATGAGATTATATCCTGTGTACATAACCTAGGTCTAATAGTGATAGATACAACGATTCCTAAGACTTTTGGGCTAATTTCAGATGTGTTTTCGACCTATAATTATATATTTTCAGTAAATCAACTAACAGACCTATCTGTAGTTTTTCCTTATAGTGTTGGGCTTAGTATTGTTGCTCCTACAGGAATATCAAGCTACCATGCCTTGATTGATATGATTAATTATGTACTAGATTACATAGAACCAGACATACTCCAACTTGGAATTAATACCGTAGGATATATATGGGAACTTCCCTATATACCAGGGGAATCTGAAGGAAATGCTATTTCTGTAACCTCAGCGGTTCAACTTGCGAAAGATTTTGATATACCTATACAATTTGATGAGGGAACCCAGGCAGCCTTCTTTAGTTATGAAGATGGGAATAGGGAATATTTGATACGTTATAGGGATGCAAGAAGTATCGCAACATACATGAATGTAGTTGACGAATATGACTTAAGAGGAATAGGTGTATGGAATATCACATCATTTTTCAATGGCTTATGGCTAATTGTAAACTCACAATACAAGATAGATAAGATAGACTTATAAGATGCCACTTATAATAGTGGTCCAATCCATTAATATAGGGGAAAAATGTCGAATTATTACACCATGTGTGACAACTCACAACTTTACTTTTTTTGTTAAATGTGGTATTCTAAAAGATAGGACCGTCCTAAAAGGTAGGCATAACTTATTTAGGAGCTATATTTAGCTAGTTAAACATTTAAATACGATATTATTTAAAATAGTATGTACTAAGAGTAATTAAGTGATAATTTCTTAGATATACTATTTTTGTAATATAATATATTAAAGTATAATGATATGGGGAAAGTAAAATGTATGAAAAAATAACTTTAGAAGACAAAAAAAGAATTGAAGACGAAATTCGTCACAGGAAACTAGTAATCAGGCCCCAAGCTATTAAGGATGTTCAAGAAGCCAGGGCTCATGGCGACCTTAGTGAAAACTTTGAGTATAAGGCCGCTAAGCAGTTTAAGAATCAAAACGAAAGTAGGATTAGGTATTTAGAAAAAGTACTAAGGACTGCCCAAATAATCGCAAGTGACACTAAAGATGGTGAAGTGGGGGTCAACACTTTAGTGACAGTTTATATCCCAGAGGATGATGAAGAAGAGACCTATAAGATAGTTACCTCTGTGCGAGGTAATTCTCTAGAAAATAGGATTAGTATAGATTCACCCCTTGGAAGGGCCTTACTACATCACAAAGTTAACGATTTGGTTAATGTAAGGGTAAGTGATACATATGATTATGATGTAGTAATAAAGAACATAGAAAAGTTCCATGATGACGGAACAGATGAACTTAGGAAGTACTAAGGAATAACTAAGGATACTTCATTAATGATAATTAAATATTGCGTAAGGATATAATGCATACCTATCATATAAGTTAGAAGGTCTTGTTTGCTTAGCAAGTTCTTATCATACTTAAATGGCAGGTATGCATTTTTCGTTTAAATCAACTTTACTTAGGTCCACTAAAAAATCTAGAAATTTATCATATATCATTGTATAATAAAGTGTGATTCAAATCTATAAGTAGCAAATACTTGTAGAACAATATATATGAAATTAAGAAACACAGAAGATATATTAAAGATACAGCAAACATAATTATTAGGAGGAAATATATGTCTAGAATAAGAATAGGTATAGTAGGATACGGCAATCTTGGTAAAAGTGTAGAGCTAGGATGTTATCAGAATAAGGATATGGAGATAGTTGGAGTATTCTCAAGAAGAGATCCAAAGACCATAAAAACTAGGAAAGAAGGAGTTCCTGTTTATCATCTTGATGAAGTAAAAAATATGGTAGATGATATAGATGTAATGATTCTATGTGGTGGTAGTGCAAAGGATATACCAACACAAGGTCCAATGCTAGCTGCTATGTTTAACACAGTTGATGCTTTTGATACCCATGCGAAGATTCCAGAATACTTTGACCAAATGGATAAGGTGGCTAAGGAATCAGGAAAAGTTGCAGTTGTAGCAAGTGGTTGGGACCCTGGTATGTTCTCCATTAATAGACTTTATGCAGAAGCAATTCTTCCAGAAGGAAGTACTTATACATTCTGGGGTAAAGGAGTTAGTCAAGGTCACTCAGACGCAATAAGAAGGGTAGATGGTGTAAAAAAGGCTGTTCAATACACTATTCCAATAGAGGATGCTATTAAGGCTATTAAATCAGGTGAAAACCCAGAATTAAGCACTAGGGAAAAACACTTAAGAGAGTGTTATGTAGTAGCCCACGAGGGTGCAAGTAAGGAGCAAATAGAAAAGGATATAGTAACAATGCCTAACTACTTTGCTGACTATGATACCACAGTACACTTTATATCAGAAGAAGAATTTGATGCAAATCATCAGGGTCTACCCCATGGTGGTTTAGTAATTCGTAATGGTAAAACAGGCTTAAACAACGAGCATAATCAAATTATTGAATATAATCTAAAGTTAGAATCAAACCCTGACTTTACTGCAAGCGTTTTATTAGCATATGCAAGAGCAGCTTATAAAATGAACAAAGAAGGCATTAAAGGGGCTAAGACAGTAGTTGATATAGCTCCTGTATACTTATCTATGAGAACTGCAGAAGAGATAAGAAGAGAGATGATTTAAAAAAGACACTGGGGACGGGAATACTCCGTCCCCAGTATCTTCCCAGGATTAAGAGTAAATCACATGGGTATTACAAAGGATATCATGAAGGGCTCGCTTATCTGAACTAGCTCCAATAAAAAAATACCCAATAAACAATAAACCAGACAGGTATCTACCTATGGTTTCTCTATATATCACATCAAGAAGAGGGATTTTCTCCCCATCTAAATCAGAAACTACATTAAGTCGTAATAGGTATTTACCTACTGTAGCACCCTTAAAATATGTTAGAAGAATGAAATAAAGGGCTGAAAGTAGATATAATATTATATTCCATAATGAAAAATCAAATAAAATAGGTTTAAACAAGAAGAAATCTGGGTTAAACATTGATACTATCCACATAGGAACCCTTAGGGTTGATAGGGCAAGTTTAACTATAATAATATCAATGATGTAGGCAGCCAACCTAACAAAGAAACCAGCATAGGTAACAGGACTTTGGGTCTGGTATAAGGGATTCATAAGATTAGCCTCGTATACCTTGTTAGCCCCATTAAAATTATTGTTATTCTCCTGGATATGCATAATACATAGGCACCCCATTTCCTTGTTTTGCTAAGAACTCACTTACTATTTCAGCATCTGATTTAGGTTTTAAGTCAGTAACTGCTCCTAATAATGATTTAAGGCCCCATGGGTCGTTTTCAGGTTTATATATTACAGAACTTCCAGTTGCTTCTAGGAACCTATTCTTGGTATTTTCAAAAGTATCTATTTCATCAATTAAATCAAGGTCTAGGGCTTGCTTGGCAGTGTATATTCTTCCATCGGCAATTTCTATAGCCTTGTTTCTGTCTAAGCCCCTTCCATCAATTACAATATCAAGGAATTGGTCGTAGGCTTCATCAACCATACTTTGAAAGATTTCCTCTTGTTCCTTAGTAATGTCCATAGTTGCAGAGCCCATTGTTTTGTTTTTGCCGCTAGTAAAATATATTTCCTTGTAGCCTATTTTATCTGCAAGTTCCTTATAGTTAGACAAGCCAATAATTACACCAATTGAACCGGTCCATGTGTTTCTGTTTGCTACTATATTGTCAGAAGCCATAGCTATATAATATCCACCAGAAGCAGCTTGGTTGCCCATGTAGGTCCAGACTGGACGTCCAGTTTCTTCTTTATACTCTAGCAATTTCAGATATAAATCATCACTTTCGTAAACTCCACCGCCAGGACTATTGACTGTCAAAAGAATCCCTTTGTTACTTATAGAATTCTTGTATGAGTCAATTAGTTTAAGAGTTTTTGAATGATTATAGGTCTCTGTAAGAAATGCGCTAGATGATGAATCTAATATAGTTCCACTAACATCTACAATTCCTATAAAGTCACTGGTTGGCATTGATACTTCATCCTTTGCTTCTAAGAAAGAGTCCATAAAAGATGTTTTCTTAGGCATACTTGCTATAATATGATTAGTTAAAATGCTAGCAGTGGCCACAAATGCAAAAACAAGGCCTGCTACAACTAATCCTATTAACTGCTTTTTGTTCATAACATTCCTCCCTATAAATTAAAATCTATAAATTTAAATCAAATCATGTAATTAGTATATAACAGATAGCTGACAATTAATAGACAAATTTCATTTATTATTGTTATTATTTGGATTTTTAGTGGCTGTTTACTTTATTGGCTTTAATTGCTAAACTATTGATGAGGCTAATGGGTACAGGTAAGACTTGTAGTTATAAAACAATGTGAAGGAAAGGAGTTGATATTATGGCCATAATATCAAGTTATATAGTTCCCCACCCACCACTAATAATTCCTGACATTGGAAGGGGACAAGAGAGGGGTATTAAGGAAACTATTGAATCATTTGACAAAATAGCACAAGAAATTGCTGAAATTAAGCCAGAAACAATAGTAATTGCAACTTCCCACTCTATTATGTATAGGGACTATATCCACATATCTCCAGGTAAGGGAGCAAGAGGAGATTTTAGGGATTTTGGATATAAAGAGATAGCCTTTGAAGCCAGTTATGATGAGGATTTGGCAAGAAAAATAGTTGACCAAGCTAGAACACAAGGTATTGCTGCTGGTTTTGAAGGTGAGAGAAATAAGAATCTAGACCATGGAACAATGATTCCTTTACATTTTATAAATAAGTATTACACAGACTATAAAATAATTAGGGTTGCCATATCAGGCCTTTCGTTTTTAGACCATTATAGATTTGGTAAATGTATTCAAAAGGCTGTAAATGATAGCAGTAAAGAGGTGGTATTCATAGCAAGTGGAGACTTATCTCATATGTTAAAAGAAGTAGGGCCCTATGGTTATAAGGAAGAAGGACTTATTTATGATAGAGAAGTAACTAGGGCTATGGATACTGGAGATTTCCTAAAGTTTTTAGAATTTGATGAAAGCTTTTGTGAAACGGCAGCAGAATGTGGCCATAGAACATTTATAATAATGGCAGGAGCCCTAGACGGTAAAAATCTTGATTCAAAGTTATTATCCTATCAAGGGCCATTTGGTGTAGGATACGCAGTTGCCTCATTTAAAGTAATAGGAGAAGATGATAATAGACAATTTGATAAAATGTATTTAGACAAGGAGATGGAGCGTCTTAAGTCACTAAAAGCTGAAGAAGACGAGTATGTACGGCTTGCTCGTGAGGCCTTAGAGAATTATGTAATTAACTATAAAAGAATCAAAAAGCCTGATAATTTAAGTAAAGAACTGCTAGAAAACAGGGCTGGAGTTTTTGTGTCCTTGGATTTAGACGGTAGCCTAAGAGGTTGTATAGGTACCATTTCTCC
>JAAYRG010000063.1 GCA_012518885.1 Clostridiales bacterium
ATTTTATCCATTATATACCTTCTTTCTTTTTAATTTAGTAATTGCTAAATTGATTATCTCATATGGTTCTACTTTAGTCAATACTAAATCAAAACTTAGAATTTTCCACAGTTACACATGAGTCAAAGCAAGTATTGTTCTAATTAAATGAGCTCTTTAATCTTGAATATGCACCACTTCTTATGTCGATTCATACAATATTATGTAACTTATTGTAAAGGAGTGTAGAAAAGTGCGCAAATTAATTTCAACCTTTAGTGTAATAATAGTATTAGCTACCATAGTAATAGCTATTATAGCGTTTACACCAACAATCCCCCTTATAGTCCAGAATAGTAACACTATCTTAGTTTTGGTATTTATAATTTATGCCTTACTAATCCTAGTGTATTTCCTATTAGGCATTCTTCTTGGTTCAATTTATTTATGACCTAAGAGAAGCTGCAATAAATGCCATTGTCATCCTAAAGAACCTTGCCATAAAAAATGCTGTTGTCATCCTAAAGAACCTTGCAATAAAAAAGACCCATGTCATAATAAGGAAGATTGCAATAAAAAAGAAAAATGTTATAATAAAGAAGATTGCTATAATAAAGAAAGATGGCGTGATAAAGAAGAACACCACAAGAAAGATAAATGTAATCACTGTAGACCAAGGATAAGGCCACAAAGATACAATAACCTACAAGACCCATCAAAAAAACTATAAAAAATAATTATTATGCTAACTAGGACTAGACTTCATAACTTTAACATGTTAAAATAGTAATTAGTTAACGATTGATTATGGGAGATGACTATAATGAATGAAAAAATAAAAATACCTGCCGTAGACCAGCTATTTGAAGCGATTTTAACTCTTAAGAATAAAGATGAATGTTATATATTTTTTGAAGATATATGTACTGTCAATGAGCTTCTTTCTTTGTCACAACGTTTTGAAGTAGCAAAAATGCTTAGACAAGATAAGACTTATCTTGAGATTTCATCTAAAACAGGAGCATCAACAGCTACTATAAGTAGAGTTAATCGTTCTTTAAATTATGGTAATGACGGCTATGATATGGTCTTTTCAAGAATGGAAAGTCCAAAACGTACTAAAGATAAGACAAATAACCAAACTAACGATGAGAACTAGTAATAACAACTCTTGTTAATACTTTATTGTTCTTTCTTATCAATTAATATTTGTTCACCCTTTCATAAAGGATGACCCTTCTTAACTAGGTCATCCTTTAAGCTATTCTATTTTACTTCATTTTTAATTCTTAATATTTTTTTATGATTCTTCTATACGATTTTTTATATTTATATTAATGATTGTTAAATTTTCTACAATCTTCCCTTTATTGTACCCTATAGTTTTTCATGATATAATAATGTGGCCTTTAGTTTGTTATGATTAACTTTTAATATTATGATGAAAACTAAAATAAATATAAAATTACATAAGTAGGTGAATAAATGAGTATTTACGATACCCTAAACCCAAAGCAGAGAGAAGCTGTAGAACACCATAAAGGGCCTTTACTTATTTTGGCAGGTGCAGGCTCAGGAAAAACTAGAGTTCTAACCCATAGGATAGCTTATTTAATGGAGAAATACGATGTTAGCCCTTGGAATATCCTTGCCATTACCTTTACTAATAAAGCGGCAGAGGAAATGCGTGAAAGGGTTAATGATATTGTAGGCTACGGTGCTGAACATATATGGGTTAAGACCTTCCACTCCACTTGTTTTAGAATCTTAAAGCAGTGGATAGATAGATTAGGATATAGCAAGGACTTTACTGTTTATGACTCAGATGACCAAAAAACCTTAATTCGTGAAGTATGTAAGTATCTAGACATTGATACTAAGATTCATAAGGAAAGAACCCTAATGTCTGTTATATCAAATGCTAAAGACAAGCTTATTAGCCCAGAAGAGTACGCAAAAAGTGCCCAGGGAGACTTTATAAAAGAAAAGTATGCTAAGGTCTATAGCGAGTACCAACTGCGTCTAAAAGGGAACAACGCCCTTGATTTTGATGACTTAATATTTAAAACTGTAGAGCTATTACAACTTGATAAGGAAGTACGCCACTTCTATCAAGACCGTTTTAAATATATTTTAGTTGATGAATACCAGGATACAAACCATGCCCAGTTTGTACTTGTTAAAATCCTAGCCGATGGCATCAATGAATATGGTGAAAAAGAACATAACCTTTGCGTAGTAGGTGATGATGACCAGTCTATTTATAAGTTCCGTGGTGCTAATATCTATAATATTCTTAACTTTGAAGATGAATATCCCCAGGCTAAAGTAATTAAATTAGAGCAAAACTATCGCTCAAGCCAAAATATTCTAAATGTTGCTAATGCTGTAATTAAGAATAATATTGGCCGTAAGGAAAAGGCCCTTTGGACTGACAATCCACAAGGTAAGCCTGTTACTTATATATCCTATGAAACAGATTACGAAGAAGCTGAAGGTGTAGTAAGGGATATACGTAATATGGTCCTAGAAGGTGATGCAAGCTATAGTGATTTTGCCATCTTATACCGTACTAATGCCCAGTTTCGTATATTTGAAGAAAAGTTACTTGAAAGGAACATTCCTCATAAGATTATTGGTGGTCAACCCTTCTACTCTAGAAAAGAAATTAAAGATTTAATTGCTTATTTAAGAACTATAGCCAATGGAGCAGATGACCTTTCAGTAAAACGAATAATTAACGTACCTAAACGTGGAATTGGACTTGCAACTATTGATAAGGTGGCTAATTTTGCCCTTGATAATAACATGAGCTTTTATGATGCCCTTATGAACGTAGATTACATTCCCTCAGTATCTAGGGCAAGTTCCAAAATTAGCTCCTTTGTTAGCTTTATTGAGATTCTTAAATCCAATCTAAACAACGAGAATTATTCTTTGCTTGATTTGTTTGATGAAATCTTAGAAGCTACTGCTTACGAAGAATCTTTAGATGATTCAGACCCTACTATCTATCAAGATAGGCTAGACAATATAGGTGAGTTTAGGAGTAAAATTGCATCCTACCTTGAGAATACAGATGAGCCTCCTAGCTTACAAGGTTTCTTAGAAGAGGTAGCCTTAGTAGCCGATATCGATAACCTAGATGAGAATGCTGACGCAGTTGTCCTTATGACTCTTCATAGTTCTAAGGGACTTGAATTCCCATATGTTTATATGTGCGGAATGGAGGAAGGACTATTTCCAAGTATTATGGCAATTAATTCAGAAGACCCTGATGCTCAAATCGAAGAAGAAAGACGTCTTTGTTATGTAGGTATAACTCGTGCCCAGAAGCATTTGACCCTTACATCTGCTTATAAGAGATTACTAAGAGGTAACATGCAGTTTAATAGGACTTCTAGATTTATTGAAGAAATACCAGAAGACCTATTAGATAACCAAAACAAGGCAAGATATAATAAGAATTTTTTTATGTCAAATACCTCTAGTGAAGAAAGTAAATCAAACCCTTTTAGTAGCTTTAAGCTAAACACATTAAGTAATCCATATAGTTCAAAACCTAGGGATTTTGGTGGAAACAAGCTTGAGAAACTAAGCTATGAGGTTGGTGATACAGTAGAACATCAACGTTTTGGTATTGGCAAGGTCCTTAATATTAATGCTGCTGGCAGGGATTATGAAGTAACAGTTGAATTTCCTAAGGCAGGAGTTAAGAAAATGATGTCTTCCTTTGCAAAAATGAAAAAGGTAGATTAATACATTATTTCCATAATAATGCTAAACTTCATAAATGTACCATAAAATTATTAGTAAAACCAAGCCACTCGTGGTATAATAAACTAGAACTAATTATTATAAGAAAGGATGAAGCCATATGAAACACAGTGTAGGAAACTTATTCAATCAACTTAATTCATTAAGTCTTGATGACTTGCTTCACAGAAAAGAAATCGCAGAAGACAGAAGAAGAAAGAAAACTATTACTTGTATCTTAGCAATAATTGGTGCAGTTGCCTTAGTAGCATTAATTGCATATGCAGTATACAAAAAAGTTTCTCCTGATTATTATGATGATTTTGATGACGATTTTGACGATTTTGATGACTTTGATTTTGACGACTTCGATGATGATGATTACCTAGATGAGTCTGATACAACTACAGACGGACTAGATGAAGCAACAGAGGAAGTTACTAAGTAAAGAATTTCAAAGTTTACGTAGAAGCTCGTCCTTATTATATTTAATTATAAGAATTAGCAGTGTTATAACACTAAGTGGTTTCTTCTATAACCACACATAAAATAATATTTATGGCTCCTATTACTAGGAGCCATTTGTTTTGACTAATTATATTAAATTAGTTATAAATTACTTACCTGATTTAGCCTTTTTAGCAAATTCTGTTGTTATTAAATCTTCATAAGGAATCCTTGCAGATAACTCTCCTGCTTGATCTAATATATCTTGAAGTAGGTTAAAGCTATCTTCTTCAAAAATAGTGTCTTCCTTCCAAGTGTCTTGGTCATAGTATCTTTTAACAATCATCTTAACAGTATCTAAATCAGTTTCGCTAAATTGAGGATGTATGGTTTCTGCAATCTCATCAGGAGTATGAGAGTTTACATAATCCATTCCCTTTTGGATAGCATTTGTGAATCCTTGAATAACTTTAGGATTCTTTTCTATATAGCTCTTCTTAGCACAGAAGGCTGTATAAGGAACTTTACCACTTTCAACACCAAGGGATGCAACTACCTTTCCAACCCCTTCTAGTTCTAAGGCCGTTGCATGAGGTTCAAACTCAATTGTATAGTCACCAATTCCAGAAGCAAAGGACTGGGCAGTAATTCCAAAATCAATGTTTTGAATAATTTCTAGGTCTTTTTGTGGGTCAATGCCCTTGTTTTTTAGTATAAATTCGAACACCATTTGGGGCATGCCACCAACGCGGCCTCCTATTACTGTCTTATTACGTAAAAGGTTCCAATCAAAGTCTTCATTTACTGGGTCATCTAAGTTTCTTGATACTAAAAAGTTACCTGCCCTTTGGGTAAGTTGGGCAAAATTAACTGCGTAATCCTTGGCACCCTCATTATATACATATATGGACGCTTCTGCCCCCATGAATCCAATTTCAGCTTCGCCAGAAAGCAAGGCTGTCATAGTTTTATCAGCTCCAAGACCATTAACTAGTTCCACATCAAGGCCCTCTTCCTCAAAATACCCTTCTTCAAAGGCCACGTACATAGGAGCATAAAAAATTGAGTGGGCTACTTCATTTAGGGTTATTTCTATTAAGCCTTCATCTTTCTTACATGCAGCTAGTGACAATACTAGCATTGCTGAAAGAATTAAGGCAAGTATTATTTTTCGTTTCATATATCCTCCCTGAATTATAACCATATATAAATATGTCTTCTACACTTTAATATATTATAAATATTTCAGTTTGGTGCTTGTTTTTCATGTGAACTAGCTAATTGAACTCTATAATAATTCCATATAGAGGTTTAGAACATTCTTGTAGAATATCTTCTCAATTGTATTATGGCTTATCCCTGCATCTTCAAGATAGGCCGCTAAGAGGGGCATATATGAGCCATCTCTTAGCTGACCATGGCCTGGTATTCCATCAAAGTCTGAGCCTAGGCCTATACAATCAGGTCCACCAATGTTAATTATGTGTTTTATATGGTTTATTATAGACTTAATTGTCCCGCTTTCCTTGTTGTCAGATAGGTTCTCTTCTAGAAATGGTGGGTAAAAGTTGATTCCTATTACACATCCCCTATCAGCCATCTTCTTTATTAGGTCATCAGGAAGGTTACGGGGGTGGTTACAGATAGTCCTTGAGTTAGAATGGCTTGCAACAAAGGGTTTCTTAGTATACTTATAAACGTCCCTTATTCCACTATCAGAAAGGTGAGACACATCTATAATCATTCCTAGGCTTTCCATTTCTTCTATAAGATAGATACCATACTCTTTCAGTCCCTGTTCATTTGTTTCGTTGCTTGATTTTTCTTTGTTTGATTTTTCTTGGCTATATAATTTCTCATACCTATGTAGTTCTTTTAACCTTATTGGGTTTGTTATGTCTAGTTTTTTGGCTGGATGGCCAATTTCATTTTCATAGTTCCAGGTAAGGGTTAACATTCTTACTCCTAACCTATAGAAGTTTCTAAGATTAGAAAGACTAGCCTTGGTTACTCCCCCTTCTTCTATTGTTAGTAGGGAAGACATCTTGCCCTGGCTTTCATTTGTTAATATATCATCACCTGTAAGGGCTGGTGCAATTATATCCTTGTTTTTTTCTATTTCATTATAGTAAAGGTCTATTAGTTTCAGACACCTTTCTAAGGGGTCATCGTCACCATTTAAATTAACATATAAGCCAAAGTTTTGAACTAAATAGTTGCCTGCCTTCATTTTATTAAGGTCTATGTGAAAGTGATTACTCCTTAATGAATGGGTATTAGTATTTGTATTTGTATTTATGTTAGTATTGATACTATTATAAAGCTCAGAAATAGTATCACAATGCATATCAGCTACTTTTATAGTAATCTCCTACTTTCTTTATATTTCGTATTGATTCTTATGGTTAATTATCTTGCTTTTCAACTGGGTCGTAACCTACAACGGTCCATATTCCCGTCTCATCCTGCCTTACTACTCTTTCTAAATATATTCTTCTAGCAAGTGTATTGCTTGCATTAATTTCTGCAATAGCCCTGGCATCATTAATCCCTACTAGCTTAACAGATTCATATGGTATTGGATACTCACCAACAATTCCTGAAGGCTCTATAAGTACACTTGCAAATACTTGGGCAACATAGGCAGGGTCAAGCCTCCATGGAGAATGCCCTTCATCTACACTAACCTGGACTCTCTTTTCTTCTTCCAAATCAAAAACAACCGGAACCTTAGGAGTAAACTCAGCCTCATTTAGGGGCAGTATAAAGTCCTCCTCTTTAAAGGGGTCAAGGAGTTCAAGATTGTTTTCTAATATGTAGTCTAAGGCTGCAGGGTCCCTAATTTCATAAATCCTTTTCCACTCCTTAGTCCCTTCTACTTTAGCAGTTTCTGACCTATTTTGGTATAGGAATTTTACAAGGTCATAGCAATCAATCCAAATTTCTTTATCCCCTTCCTTTTGGGATTCATGGAAAATCAGTTGGATTCCAAAGTGAAGGTGGGAAGTGTCAATATTGTTCACGTTTTCATTGTTGCTATAGCCTGACCTTCCCATATATCCTACTACATCTCCTGCCTGGACTACATCTCCTTCCTTTAGGGATGCTTGGTAGGGATAATTCTTCCTTAAGTGGGCGTAATAGTAATACCTTTTTCCATCAAAACTACGAATTCCTATACGCCATCCACCGTATTTATTCCAACCTAGGGCCTCAACATAACCTGACTCAACAGCTATAATTGGGGTTCCTGTCTGCCCCATCATGTCATGTCCTAGGTGCCTCCTCTTATATCCGTAAGACCTTGATACTCCAAAATCATCATACTCACTATAGGGAAAACCCTTGGCTATAGGCAAAAAAGCCTTTAAACCATATTTTTTAACCCATACCTTTTCCTCTTTACTATCTTCACTGGGCACTTGAATCTCATACTCACCAACAAAACCACCAAGGACCGCAGTATAGGCCTCTAGATAATAATCATAGTGCTTTAAATCCTTTGAAAGACTCTCTATAGTTTCCTCCTTAGACTTTAGTTTTTCAACTATATTTCTTAAATCTTTTTCTTTATATCTTGATGAGAAATTTCCGCCATATTTTGCTCCTAGAATACTAAGTAGTTCGATCCAGTTTATCTTAACTTCCTCATCCTGAGATTCAACATCTACTTGATAGGCTTGCTTTAATGCCTTAGTTGTAATATCAAAATCAACCCATGTAATATAGTCTTTTTCTTGTGTTTTCAAAAAAGCTGCAAGAGTATTTCCCTTGCCCTTATTATTAATAAATAATAAAGAAAAGCAGATAATAAGAACTAGTTCAATCATTATCCCGTATTTTATAAGAAACTTCTTATCTTTAATGACTTTAATGTCTTTAATGGATTTAGAGTTAATTTTATGTATTTTACTCATGAACTCCCTCGCATACAAACTATAGTATTAATTTATGCTTTATTTTTGGCTCATATTACTAATAGCCTTGGCATTATATTTAGTATTTGATATAATACTTTAAAGCAATATAATAAAAATCCCCTATAGAAAGAAGGTAGAACATGAATAAAGAATGGTCCTTAGACGCACTTTATAAAAGTTTCCAAGACGAGAACTTTGAATCAGATTTTCAGAAATTAAAAGATCTTATTAAAGATTTTAAGAATCATGTTAGTACTTTAGATGAAAGTAATCCCCAAAATGAAGTAAAAACCTTAATAAGCTTTTTGGAAAACATTAATTTAACTGCTAGAAAGCTTGGTTCCTATATCTTTCTTCGCCAATCTACCAATACAACAGATAGCGAAACAACAGCCCTATTGCAAAAATTAGAAGAACTTCTAAGTGATATATCTAAGGAAGAAGCTATTGTTAAGAAATATGTTGCTAGGGTAGAAAACCTTGACGAAATCATAGAAAAAGACGATAAATTAAAGGAATATGACTTCCTATTCAAAGAAATGAAAATAGAAGCAGCTCATACCCTAAGTGATGATGTTGAAGAAGTTATAGCAAAAATGAACCTATCAGCAGGTTCTGCTTGGTCATCTATGCAACAATACCTAACATCTGTTTTAAAGGTTGATTATAATGGAAAGGTAATTACCCTACCAGAAGTTAGAAACCTTGCTTATGACCCAGACCCTAAGGTTAGAAAGACTGCATATGAGGCTGAATTAGCTGCTTATGAAAAAATAAACGATGCTATATCATATTCACTAAACAATATTAAGTCTCAAGTTAATACTATCTCTTCAATGAGAGGTTATGAATCTGCCCTAGATATGACCCTAGTACAGTCTAGAATGACTAAAGAAACCCTAGATGCCATGTTTGAGGCAATAAAGGAATACTTACCAAAATTCCATACCTACCTAAAGAGAAAGGCAGAACTTCTTGGTCACAAGAACGGACTTCCATGGTGGGATTTATTTGCACCCCTTGGTGAATCCCATAGGAAGTTTACAGTAGAAGAAGCTAAGGAATACTTAGTATCACATTTTCGTCCATTCTCTGATGACCTGGCAGATATGATAATTGAATCCTTTGATAATGCATGGATTGATTTCTTCCCACGTTCAGGTAAGGTTGGAGGAGCCTTCTGCTCAAACCTTCCATTTATCAAACAAAGCCGTATATTAACTAACTTTGATGGCTCACTAAGTGATGTTGTAACCCTAGCTCATGAACTTGGTCATGCTTACCACGGATTACACATTCAAGACCATCTACCACTTAATACAAACTATACTATGCCAGTTGCTGAAACAGCTTCTAACTTTAACGAAACCTTAATTATGAAGGCTGCTATAGAAGAAGCTGAGGGTGAAGAAAAGATAGCCCTTCTTGAGAGTCAATTACAAGATACAACACAAATAATCTGTGACATATATTCAAGATTCTTATTTGAATCTGCTGTGTTTGAAAGAAGAAAAGAATCCTTCTTATTCTCTGATGACTTGAAAGAATTAATGTTAGATACACAAAAAGAAGCTTACGGAGATGGCTTAGACCATGACCACCTACATCCTTATATGTGGATTAATAAGAGTCACTATTATAGGGATTCACTAAGCTTTTACAACTTCCCATATGCATTTGGTGGTTTATTTGCCCAAGGCCTATATGCTAAGTATTTAGAAGAAGGTAAGGACTTTGTTCCTAAGTACCAGGCTATTCTTAATGCGACTACAGTTAATACTGTTGAAGATGTTGCTAAGATGGCAGATATTGACCTTACTAAACCAGAATTCTGGAGGCAAAGTCTAGATTCTATAACTAAGTCCATAGACCTATTTTTAGACATGACTAAATAGAATAGTTAGACCTATCTCTTAGCACATGCTTGTGTAAGTTTATTACCTAGTTCAAAGTATTAATATATGAAAAAGGCAGGGGTAGAGTTATATATTATTTATTCGTTTCGGTAACACCGAAATATAATAATATATAACTCCACCCCTGCCTTTTTTATTTGTTAAAAGCTAGGTCTCCTAGACTCATTATCTTATAGGACAAGCTCCTGAGTCACAGTCAGCATCTAAAATATCGAATTCTTCTTCGAATGTTTCGAATTTCTTAAGTGATGAAGGTGTGAACTTAGGTAGTTTTGCAAGTAGTTCTTCGTATTTTTCCTTGCTAATTGCCTCATAAGGCATTAATTGATAGAAACTATCATCAAGTGATAAGAAGGTAACTCCAACTATATCGTCCCAATTATCGTAAACCCATTGCTCTACTTCTTTCCATTCTTCATTTCTAACATGGATAGTGTTAGATGCGTTATGGTCTACATAATTTTTCATAATTGTCTTATAAAGTTCTAATTGTTCGATAGCTGATACATCATACTTTGTTCTTCCCTCTGGTGCCTTAACAGGGAATTCAAATACTTTTGTTTTATGGTCTTCTACAGTTTGTCCAACTTCTGGCTCCCATGGGAATCCAGCATCTTCAAGGGCCAAAGCGATTGGGTCCTTAGCATTAACACGTACTCTTCTTATATAATAAGGTGAGTGTGAGAAGTGAACTCCACTTGAAACTGTTGGTAACTGACTGATTGTTCCTGAAGGTTTTACTGTTGTTACAAGTTTTGGACGGTTAAGTTGTAAATCGTCAGCTAGTTCAAAAGCATTATCTCTAGCTACTTGTCTTAGTTCACGTAATAACTGCTCGAATTCTTCGTCTGAAATACCAGTAGCATTTTTAAAGTCCATAACCCCAGTTAGGGAACATCCAGTTAACCTATCTTCTTGGTTAATTAAGTCCCACTCATGTAGTTCAAGTTCGATACTTGCCATTCTTAGACCAATTCTTGCTGAGTATTTTTGTGCTTCTAGCATTGCTTCTTTATCGTAGCTTCCGTCTTCTCTAACAAAGGCCATTAAGTTAACTTCTGTTAGGTTACATACTCCACGGTCTCTAAGTAAAATTTCGAAACATGGGTTTCCACCTTGTACGTCAGGTCTTCTTCTTAACATTTCTTCAAAGTTAGCAAATGCAGGTTCCCCTGATACTCTCATTCTTCTAAAATGTTCACGAAGTTCTTCCCTTGTAGGCTTCTTCTCATAGATTACTGTATTGTTTGATAATGAACGGTTAAGGATTTCTTTATTTTCTACCCAGTTACCATCATCATCTTGGTAGTATAGGTTAGCCTTTGCATTAAGTACCTCTGTATCATCTGGGTCACAAAGGATTATCTCTGCACTTCTTCTAACACCACCAGATACTACGTTTTCTGCAATTATTGTTGCTATATCTAAACAATCTATAGGTTCAATTACTTGCCATTGTAAATGGTTAAGCTTTCTCTTCTTCTTAAATAGTCTTGTAATCTTCTCAAACATTTGCTTAATGTTATTGTGACCTGAAGCATAACCACCAAATGTTTTTAGTCTTTCACCTTCTGGTCTAACATTGTTGTAGTTAAAGAAGATGTATTCTATTAGGTTGTATTGTTTTGAAGATAGGATTTCAAAGAACATATCAATTGCCTTTGCCCATCCAAACTTACTATCTCCAATTTCTATTTCAATAGCATTGTTATTAATAAGTTTAAGTTCTGTATATTCTTTTCTTTGTCTTACTGGAACTGCTTCGTAGGACTTATGGATTATCTCAATCTTACTGTTGATTTTAGGTAGCTTGTTTACATATTTCCTTTGAACTGACAAACCAACTCCTGTACCTAACATAAGTACAAAGAATATTTCAGAGAACTTATGAAGGTCATCAATAGTTACAAAAGAACAGTTAAAGTTGCTTAGTGGGTAAAGGTATGATGCCTTAGTTCCCGCAATCCATAGGGACCTTCCTGAAGGGAAAAGTCTTAAGTTATACATATGGTCATAAATTCTCTCTGCTTCAGCCTTTAACTGATTCATAACCATAGGTGTTACTTCGATACCATTCTTTTTCATTGTTTCAAGTTGTAAGTCTAAGTTAAATTCTACAACTCTAAAGCATGTTTCCCACCAATACTCTCTTCTACGTTCTTCTGGTTTTGGTCTGCTATAAGTTCTATAATATACGAACTTACCAAGTTCTGTTGGAAATGGGTCTGGCTGATGTTTGTACTTACTAACAAACTCATTAGATAAGAACTTACCGTCTAGCTTAGTTTCCCCTTCAAGAGCACGTATTAACTTACGTTGCGCCTTGTATTCTGCATATGCATCTGCTACTAAGTCCATGTTAGCTAAGAATAGTTCTTTAACAACTTGTCTTTCAACATCTTCAACACTAATGCCTTCATAATAGTTTTCTTCTATTTTGTCAGCAATGTTTTGGGCTAAGTCATAATTCACCTCTCCAACTTCAACCATTGCTTTACCAATTGCATTATATATTCTCACTTTGTCAAATGGAACAACCTTTCCATTACGCTTTATGATGGTTTTTGTACCCATAGTTTCCTCCTTGTTGTATCCTGGGGCGTATTCCTACACACTTAATGTTATAAAAAGCAGCTTAATAGCTGCTAAGTTAAAATAGTTATTATTATATATTAGATATTTATTTTATGAAATGATTATATCATTTATCTTGTTTAATGTCTACAACTTTTACTATATATGGTGCAGTTTCGCACGTGCATTTACTATATGTTGTGTTTTTGCCCATCTTCATAATTACAGACAGTCTCAATTATAATCAATCTTAGGAACTTATGTCAACCTTATTCTTACTAAAATATATTAGAAGACACTGGGGACGGAGAACTTGTCTTTTTTTATTCGTCGCGGTCACGCCGAAATAAAAAAAGACAAGTTCTCCGTCCCCAGTGTCTTCTCCGTCCCCAGTGTCTTCCCGCCCCCATCAATCACTTAAATTCTCAGGTCCAAAACCCATGGGCAACAAGTCTTTCAAGGTATAAACCTTATATTCATCCTTTGACTTTCCAAGGATTATCTTAAAATTATCATAATCGCAAAATTCCATCATTACCTGCCTACAAACACCACATGGGGCACAAAAGTCTAATAGGCCGTCTTTGCTTCCTCCGACAATAGCAATACTTTTAAACTTTCTTTCTCTCTCACTGACTGCCTTAAAAAATGCAGTTCGTTCAGCACAATTTGTAGGAGTATATGCCGCATTCTCAATATTGCATCCTGTATAGACCTTACCTGACTCAGTTAAAATTGCTGCCCCCACCATAAAGTTAGAATAAGGACTATAGGAAGCTTGTCTCGCCTCAATGGCTAGTTCTATAAGCTTAGATTCATTTATTGTAGTTTTTTCCATATTAATCCCCCAATTTTTGAAATCATAAAATTTATCCATCATTTTTACATGCTTATAATATCATTATTCCTTTACTAGCCCATTTTATCACTTATAAAAACTTCAATCAATCCTACTAAAGCTTATTGATAATTAAAATATTTTACACTATAATTAATGTGCTTATGTTATAATATAGTTTTATAATTTTTTAGAATAAATTTAAAGAGAAACAGAGGTGTTAATATGTGGAGTAAAGTCTTAAAGTATTTAAAAGGCTACAGACTTTTTGCAGTCCTAACTCCAATATGCATATTTTTTGAGGTCCTTTTAGAAGTGTATATTCCCTTTATAATGGCCCAAATAATTGATATTGGTGTAGCCGAAGGTGACTTAGACTATATAATTAGTAAAGGCTTGCAGATGATACTTATGGCTTTCTTGGCCCTACTTCTTGGAGTATTGGCTGCATACTTCTCATCTAAGGCAGGAAGTGGCCTAGAGAAGAATGTAAGACAAGGACTCTATTACAAGATCCAAGATTTTTCATTTGCAAATATTGATAAGTTTAGCACACCATCCCTTGTAACAAGATTAACAACAGACATTGTTAATACTAAGATGTCTTTTATTATGACAATTAGAATGTTAGCTAGGGCTCCATTTATGTTCGTTTTTGCCATTGTTATGGCTGTGAGGCTTAATGCTGAACTATCCCTAGTGTTTTTATTTGCTGTACCAGTCCTTATAGTAACTCTTGTACTTATAACTACTAAGGCATTTCCAAAGTTCCGCGTTATGCTAGAAAAATACGACAAGCTAAATGGAGTTGTTCAAGAAAACCTAATTGCTACTAGGGTTGTTAAAGCTTTTGTTCGTGGAGATTTTGAAAAAGACAAGTTTGATGATATCGCAAGCCAAGTACGTGATACCCAAGTTAAAGCTGAGCGAATAGTTATATGGAATATGCCAGTTATGCAATTGGTAATCTATTCTTGTATAATAGCAGTTGCCTGGTTTGGTGGTAACAAAATTGTTGTAGGTGATATGCAAGCTGGTCAGCTTATTAGTTTTATTAGTTATATAACCCAAATACTAGTATCCCTTATGATGGTATCTATGGTATTAGTATTCCTTGTTATGGCAAGGGCATCTGTACAACGTATTGTTGAAGTTTTAGATGAGGAGCCTGAAATTAAAAACCCTAAACAGGGGACTAATCCTCCTGTTGAAGATGGTTCAGTTGTTTTTGAAAATGTTTCATTTTCATACTCTGACGGAGAAAGTCCATATGTCTTAGAAGATATTGACTTTACTATAGAATCTGGCGAAACCCTTGGAATTATAGGTGGTACTGGTTCTTCAAAAACATCCCTTGTAAGTTTAATTCCAAGACTTTATGATGTTTCAAAGGGAAGATTGCTTGTTGGTGGTAAAGATGTCAGAGAATACAACCTTGATACCCTAAGAGATAGTGTAGCAATTGTTTTACAAAAAAATGTACTTTTTTCAGGAACAATAAAGGATAATTTAAAATGGGGAAATGAACATGCAACTGATGAGGAAATAATAGAGGCATGTAAAATTGCAATGGCCCACGATTTTATAATGTCCTTCCCTGCAGGTTATGATACATACCTAGGTCAGGGCGGAGTCAACGTATCCGGTGGCCAAAAGCAAAGAATTAGTATAGCTAGGTCCCTACTTAAGAATCCAAAAATTATTATATTAGATGATAGTACCAGTGCAGTAGATACTAAAACAGAAAGTAGTATTAGACATGCCCTTCGTACTAAATTAAAAGAAACAACCACAATTATTATTTCCCAAAGGGTATCCTCCATAAAAGATGCTGATAAGATATTAGTTCTAGATGATGGTAAAATTAATGGTCTTGGTACCCATGATGAACTTATGGAAAATAATAAGATTTATAGAGAAATATATGAATCTCAACAGAAAGGGGTGGCTTTAGGTGAATGAAAAAGATATGCAAAAAGCAAAGAAGTTACCTGATAATGCCCTTGCAACTGTAAAAAGAATAATTGATTATATGGGGAATTATAGGTATAGGCTCATTATAGTAGTATTCTTTGTCCTACTAAGCGCTATGACAAGTATACTTGGTACCTATTTTCTAAAACCCTTAATTAACGATTATATACTACCTTTTGTTGGTCAAGAAAATCCTGATTTGTCACTCCTAGGAAGCGGCCTTGCCAAAATGGGAATTATTTACCTTATTGGTGCTCTTTCAACCTACATCTATAATAGACTAATGGTTGATATAACTGCTGGTACCTTGCATAGGATACGTACTGACTTATTTGCACATATGCAGACCCTACCCATAAAATATTTTGATACCCATACCCACGGGGAACTAATGAGTAGGTATACTAATGATATAGATGCTCTAAGGAACATGCTTAGCCAAAGTTATGTGCAGATAATCAACTCTGGAGTAACAATAATTGGTGTCTTTATTGCCATGTTACTACTTAGCCCTGCCCTAACCCTACTTGTTATTGTAATGCTAGTACTAATGCTATCTGCAGTAAAGGCAATAGGTAAGGGAAGCCGTAAATATTCTATGGCTCAACAGGCATCACTAGGGGATATGAATGGCTATATAGAAGAAATGATGGAAGGCCAAAAAGTAATCAAGGTCTTTAACTATGAGGATAAGGCCAAGGAAGCCTTTGATAAGAAAAATGAAACTCTTTTCAAACAAAGCCAGGCAGCCCAGACCTATACAAGTGTACTACGTCCTATAATGGGTAACCTAGGCTATGCACTTTATGCAATAACTGCTATGGCAGGTGCCTTTATCTCTGTAACAAGAGGACTTGATATTGGTAGCTTGGCTTCATTTTTACAGTATACAAGAACATTTTCACAGCCTATTACAATAATATCAGAACAGTTTAACTCAATTATCATAGCAATAGCTGGTGCAGAAAGAGTATTCCAAGTAATAGATGAAAACTCTGAAGTGGATGAGGGTAGTGTTACTCTAGTTCACGCTAAAGAGGGTATGGATAATCAAATCATAGAAAGCAATGATAAGAATGACCCACAATACTGGAAGCAAGTATCTGATAAGGGTGAAGTCACCTACACTAAGGTTCAAGGTGATATCCAGTTTGTAGATGTAGTCTTTGCTTATGACGAAGAAAAAACCGTACTTAGAAACATTAATCTGTTTGCAAAACCTGGTCAAAAGGTTGCCTTTGTTGGTTCAACAGGAGCAGGTAAAACAACCATAACAAACCTTATTAATCGTTTTTATGATATTAAAGAAGGAACAATATTCTACGACGGAATTGATATCAAAAACATCAAAAAAGACGACCTAAGGTCTACCTTATCCTTGGTTCTACAAGATACCCACTTGTTCTCTGGAACTATTATGGAGAACATAAGATATGGTAACCTTGCTGCAAGTAATGAGGAAGTAATAGCAGCTGCAAAACTAGCCAATGCCGACTCATTCATCAGACACCTTCCTAAGGGATATGACACCTTTATTACTGGAGACGGCGAAAACCTAAGTCAAGGTCAGAGACAGCTTCTAGCAATTGCAAGAGCTGCAGTAGCTGACCCCCATGTCCTAATCCTAGATGAGGCAACAAGTTCAATCGATACTAGAACTGAGTCCCTAATAGGCAAGGGAATGGAAAAACTTATGGAAGGTAGAACCACTCTTGTTATTGCCCATAGGCTATCAACTATTCAAAATTCCGATGTTATCCTTGTAATTGAGGGCGGAGAAATAATAGAACGTGGAGACCACGACAAGTTGATTGAAGAACAGGGCAAGTATTATCAGCTTTATACAGGAATGTTTGAATTATCCTAATATAAGTTTAAGGCATAAGTCTTATCACATAAAATAAGGGCTGGGTCCTATAACTTATTTGATTTCGGAGTAAACCGCAATGAATCAAATAAGTTACAGGACCCAGCCCTTTCTTCTTTCATATGTCATCTATTAAGTCTTAAAACACTAGGACATTTTAATGTCGTCACCAGCCCCCTGGCCAGTCCTGCCAGCAGAAAACAATCTTTGAGGAATCTGTGACGAAATCATAATTCCAAAGGCTAGGGCCAAAGCCCTAGTTAAGGCTTCTATGCCCGATATTGCTGCCATATTCCCTTCATGGGAAAATATATAATATGCAGTATAATAAATACTAGCACCAGGTACTAACGGGAATACTCCAGCCCTTAAGTATACAATTCCTGGTACCCTTCTTTTCCCAGCAAAGATTCTAGATAATAATGTTACTATAATAGCAGCTATCAAGGTTGCATATATGTTGTTAGAAAGAAGCCTATTAGTCCCAGTAAATACAGCCCGTCCAATTGCACCAGTTAATCCTGCATATATCCATTCTGACTTTGGTACGCCAAGTAATACTGCAAAAGATACCACTCCAATAAAAGCCATCAATACTTCTGTAATCATATAATCCTCCTAAAAAATAAGCCCATTAATCTCAAACATTGTAATTACTCCTACTGCCATACACATTGATGTTAGGAGCGCATCCACTAGATGAATTGTTCCTGATAAATAATCCTCAAATATAAATTCACGGATTGATATGGTTAGGGTTACCCCTGGAACCATGGTTATTATTGCCCCTATGATAATGTGGTTTAAGCTAACACCAAGCCCGAGACTAAAAAGGATTTGGGAGATTAATGTTCCAAAACCGCTGCCTATCACTATCTGTAAGTATTTAGGGAACCTTTTGCTACTTGCAAACAAGGAGTACATAAAAAGGAGGCTACTTGCAATAAAAGCCGCAACTAGGTCATAGGACCTGCCTCCAAATAAATAGGAGAAGGAACATCCTGCCAGTCCAGCAAAAAAAATTCTAATTCTTTTATCATAAAGGGGGAGGTCTTTTATTTCTTTAAGTTTGACAAAGGCTTCTTCAATTGTATACTTTCCTTCTTGAATCTCTCTAGATAGATTATTGACCTTAACTACTCGGCCAAGGTTCATAGCAGCTATGGGAATTTCCATAACGTAGCTAGATATCATCCCTTCACAATCTAGGGTAAGGAAAAGTCCATTAGTCAGGATATAAATATTGGCACTTGCCCCATAAGACCTTGCCATGATTTTCATTGTCTCTTCTACCCTTGATACCTCTCCACCACTTTCAAGCATTATTTTGCCTGCTTCCATAATTAGCTTTGATAAGTTTTCTAATTTTAATTTACATGATAAGTTTTCCATAATAGTATCCTTTTCTACTTAGCACTAACCCTTAGTACTATAACCAACAATAAGTATTTTCATAATTACATTATATATTTATTCTAGAATATATACAAACAAAAAAGGATAGGAATAAGTGAAATATAATCACCTATTCCTATCCCTTATTAGTTGTTCTTAGTAGATATTAATTAATTTGTAGTAAATGACCTTAATAATTACTTTTTATATAATGGACCGTAAGTTTGGCATGCTCTGTAGTCAGCGCCTTCTTTATCCATACCAAATGCATTCCAAGAAGCTGGCCTAAAGATCTTATCTTCAGGTACGTTGTGCATACATACTGGAATTCTTAGGATTGAACATAGGGTAATTATGTCTGCTCCGATATGACCATAGCTAATTGAACCATGGTTAGCACCCCAATTGTTCATTACATCGTATGCAGTCTTAAACGGTCCTTCTTTACCATTACATCTTGGTGCGAAGTATGTACATGGCCAAGTGTAGTCAGTTCTCTTCCAAATAGCATCTGCTACTTCATCAGGAAGGGCTACTGTCCAACCTTCAGCTATTTGCATAACTGGACCAAGACCCTTAACACGGTTAAGCCTTATCATTGTAACAGGCATTTCTGATGTTGTTAACATTCTAGATGAGAAGCCACCACCTCTAAAGTATCCTAGGTCTGCAGCATTCCAAGTAGTAGCTTCTAGACATGACTTTGCATCTTCCTCAGTTGTTTCCCACCATGGTTTAATAATAGAATTACCATTCTCGTCCTTAATTGCTCCACTTGTTTCAAGACATGCAGCACCAGAGTTAATTAGGTGGATGAAACCACCACTTTCAGCTGCCTTACCAGTTAAATCATAACCAGTTGTTCTCTTAATAGCTTCAGGACTCCAGTATGTTCTAACGTCAGCAAAGATTTGTGGGCTTCCAGTTAGAAGTTTACCAAATAGCATACTTACACCGTTAAGTCCATCATTCTCAGTTGCAAGAATGTATGGTTCTCTTATTCCTGTCCAATCAAATGATGAGTTTAAGATAGCTTCTGCAAAGTCTGCGTTAGGATAGAAGTCAGTCCATTGTCTTTGACCTTGGAAACCTGCCATTATTGCATTGTGACCAACTGCTTCTTCTTCACAACCTTCTGGTAAGTTGTCGTTACCATTCATAAGGTCTTTAATGATGCAAGTCATCTTAGCAATGAATTCCCAATCTTTTTCCTTTTGTTCTGGAGTCTTTTGTAATTCTTCTGGATTCTTATCAAATCCTTCTGGACAATATTCTTTCATCCATCCAAGAGCCTTTTCTACTTCAGCCTTGTCATAGATTCCCTCTTCCATTCTTCTTATAATTTCTACTTCGTCAATAGACTCAAGTCTCATACCTAGATAATCTTCGTAGAAGTCTGGGTCAGCCATAGAACCAGCAATACCCATACAAGTTCCGCCAATTTGTAAGTAGGATTTATCTTTCATAGTAGTCGCTGCTACTGCCGCACGACCAAATCTTAATAGTTTTTCTCTAACATCTTCTGGTATTGATGTGTCATCCTTATCTTGAACGTCACGTCCATAGATTCCAAATGCAGGTAAACCTTTTTGTGCATGACCTGCAAGAACTGCTGCTAGATAAACTGCACCAGGTCTTTCTGTTCCGTTAAAGCCCCATACACCCTTAATTGTGTTACGGTTCATATCCATAGTTTCAGAACCATAGCACCAGCATGGAGTAACAGTAAGAGTAATATCTACTCCTTCTTTCTTAAATTTAGCTTCACAAGCTGCTGCTTCAGCAACTCGACCAATTGTTGTATCTGCAATAACAACCTTTACAGGTTCACCATTTGAATATCTAAGATTCTCTTCGAATAATTGTTTAGCCGCCTTAGCCATATTCATAGTTTGGTCTTCAAGAGATTCTCTTACCTTAAGAGGTCCTCTACGACCATCAATTACTGGGCGGATTCCTATTACTGGGTAATCTCCAATTAATCTACTTTTTGCCATGCCTTTCCTCCTTAAACACTAATAATCATGTGACATTTATAATGAATTTTAAAAAATACGTAAAATATTATGGTTATATTATACAAAGTTTCACCCTTATATGCTTGATATATTTTATTATAATATGGACATTTTTTGTGGTAATTGATATAATTATGGCTAGCAGGAGGATTAATAATGAAAGCATTCCATGAAATAAGGAGATATGATTCTAACTATAAGGTTTGGCATAAAAGTTATGAAGATATTAGCTTTGTTGCCCACTGGCACAAAGAGATTGAGCTTATATATATAAGAGAAGGTTCTACAAGTATCAATATATCTAATAATAGTTTCCTTGCTAATAAGGGGGACCTAATCATATGTGATACTGGGGATATTCACTATAGTAATTCAAAAGGTGCTAGTAATGTAATTGATTTCATTATATTTGATACTAGCATTATTAGCTCTATGTATGAGTATTCACACTTTTCTTGTCCTGTTATTAAAAGTAATGACCTAGAAAAATATAAGCTAAACAAGGAATTAGACCAACTAATTGTAACCCTAAAAGAAGAGCTTCACAAGAAGGATACCTATTATGAAGAGATTGTAGACTCATCCCTTCGTAAGTTTTGGTACCTATTAAAACGCAATATTCCCGTTAATATATTAAGTTCCCAAAGTCAAAACAACAGAATACATATGTTGAATAATTTTCAGGAGTTGCTTTCCTATATAGATAATTATTATTATGAGAATATAACTCTAGACTTAGCAGCAGAGAAAATGCACTTTAGCCCAAGCCATTTTTCTAAAGTCTTTAAAGATTTTACAGGGATTAATTTCGTAAGGTATGTTAACTTAATTAGGGTTGAACATGCAATGGAAAAACTCTATAACTCTTCTAATAACGTAACACAAATCGCCCTAGATTGTGGTTTTAATAATGTTAGAAACTTTAATAGAGTTTTTAAAAGTGTTACAGGTTATACACCAACAGAATTTGCTGCACTACCTGATAAGGAGTCTTATAATATTGGCTATTATCAGAGAAAGTCATCAGAAAAGCAATATGTAGAAAATGATTCTATTACAATAGTTAAGAACCCTTAACAATAATTAAGAATACTAACTATAATTATTTACTAGATCCCTTTCAAACATCTTCTTATAACAAGGCCCTAGATTTATAAAAGAAAATCTAGGGCCTTGTAGGTTTATAGTGTAGGTTTATAAGTCTTTACCCTACTTCTGACTATAATTTTAATAATAATTTTTATTTTATTTATTACCTTATACTCTATAATTACACCTAAGCATTAAGTAGTTCTACATATCTCTTATAAGCATCTTCCCACTCTTTACTGTGGTTAGTTTCATATATCACAATATCAGGAGATTTAGCAATTACTTCTCTTGCATGTTTTAGGTCTTTAATTTCTCCACTTACCATTAATTGAAGGGCTATATTACCCATTACAGTAGCCTCAACTGGACCAGCTATAACTCTACAATTACAAGAATCTGCTGTAAATTGGCAAAGCAACTTACTCTTAATTCCTCCACCAACCATGTGAATTGCATTATAGTCTTTCTTAGTACATTCCTTTATCTGCTCATATGTATAGCGGTACTTAAGGGCAAGAGATTCATTAATACAACGTACAATTTCTCCCTTAGTTTCAGGCACCTCTTGATTAGTTCTTCTGCAGTATTCCTGGATACGCTCTGGAATATTACCAGCCGGAACAAATTCAGGGGCATCAGGGTCAATAAAGCACTTAAATGGTTTCGCCTTCCTAGCCATATCTTCTAATTCGCCAAAACCATATTCTTCTCCTTCCCTAATCCACTGCCTACGGCTTTCTTGAATTAACCATAGACCAATAATATTCTTTAAGAAGGAAGTCTTATACTTATATCCACCTTCGTTAGTAAAGTTATATTTGAAAGATGTTTCATTAATTATTGGTTCATCAGTTTCGGTTCCAAAAAGGGACCATGTTCCAGAACTTATAAATATAAAATCATCTTCACTAGTAGGTACCGAAAGTAAGGCACTTTGAGTATCATGTGAAGCAACAGCAATAACATCAACTGGTTCAATATCTAATTCTTCACAGATTTCATCACTTAACTTACCTATTACTGTTCCTGAAGGGACAATTTCTGTGAAAAGTCTTTCTGGAATACCAAGGGTATACATTACCTTTTTCGACCATGTTCTAGTCTTTCCATTAAGAATCTGTGTAGTTGATGCAATAGAGTATTCACTTTTTTTCTTACCAGTTAGAAAATAATTAAATAAGTCTGGTGTTAGGAGCAGCTTATCTGCCCTCTCAATAATATGTGGCCTTTCTTTTATTAGGGATAGAAGTTGAAAAACTGTATTAAGTTCCATAAATTGAATACCAGTTTCTTTGTAGAAGTCATCCCTAGGTATAAGCTTAAATGCTTCTTCTATCATACCTTCAGTTCTTTTGTCACGATAATGAATAGGATTTTCAACTAACTTACCAAACTCATCGATTAAACCAAAGTCCACACCCCAGGTATCAATAGCAAGGCTATCGAAGCCACCAGCATGTTTAGCCTTTAATATCCCTTGCTTAATTTCATGAAATAATCTTAATGTATCCCAGTACATTGTGTCCCCAACTATAACTGGATCATTCGAGAATCTATGTATCTCTGTTAGTTCAATCTTATCTCCGTCAAAAGCCCCAATCATAGCCCTACCACTTGAGGCCCCAAAATCAAATGCTAATACTCTTTTTACATTAGCCATTTAACCCTACTCCTTACAATTAATCGTTAATAACTACACCTTTTTGTAACAATACATTGGCATAAATAGCTGTTTCCCCAGTAGCTATAATAGCATATGCCTTCTTTGACTCATCATAAAACTTAAAGCGTTCAACATGGCCAACTACAGCATCTTTTCTATCGTCATACCTACTAATAATTTCTTTATATGTATCCCAAATTGGAGTTTCTACATCATCTCCAGGCACAACTTCCATAAGCTTAACTGGATGGTCAACATAAGTATCAAGTGGTATAAGCTTTAATATAGCATCTAATACTTCTGGCACCCCATGGCCATCAAGTCTAATAACCTTTGAATCTTTCCCCATAGATTCTGCTGGAAAATTCCCATCTGCAATAACAAGGGTATCTCCATGACCCATCTCCGCTAGTACTTTTAATAATTCTGGTGAAATAATGTTTGGTATTCCTTTTAACATACTAACACTTCCCTTCATTACTTATATAGTTTTTTGTTGTTTTCGTTTGTTTTACATTAATATTTTACGTATTTTTCTATATTTTATTACAACATGCACTACAAGTCAATGGATTGTTGTTGTTTTATGTGGATTTATTTTGTTTTACCTTCTTAAAAAGGGAGGCATCCTTAGTAAGAATGCCTCCCTTTACACTTCTTATAATTTTACAAACTCATAGTCTCTATTCTTATAGATTACATAAGCATCATAACCAGTAGCCAAAAGTAGGTCATGGGTCTTATCAAAGTCATAAGCTAAGTGTTCTGGCTTATGGCCATCAGACCCTATGCTAATTAGCTTTCCACCTAGTTCCTTATAACGCTTTAATACAGAATAACCAGGATGGGTAGAGCCTAGTCCGTACTTATAACCAGCTGTATTAACCTCTAAGGCCTTGTCCTTCCTAATAAGATGCCTTAGTATCTCATCTAAGACTTCACTATACTCCTTATATTCAAAGTTATCAAAAAGGAGCTCCTTATTTCTTCCAGGGTCAGCTGGTATATCTGTATATCTAATTATATAGTCTAAGTGGCCTAGGCTATCATAATTATTATACATTCTTATACTTGCTAAAATGGTATCAAAATACTCAACCATTCCCTCATGCCTTGTCTTTCCTTCCCAGTAGTCTGGAAAATATGGGTCCTTCCAATTAATTGTATGGATAGAACCTAGAATAAAATCAAAGGGATGATTGTTTGCTAGGTCTTCATACCTTTTAGAAACCCCTTCCTCAGGTACAAGGCCAAATTCAATCCCTAGATATATATTTATTTTATCCTTATATCTATCCTTCATTTCTAAAACTCTATCTACATATGGCCCTACATCCAAATCAAAATAGCCATACCTTTCTGGATAGTCAAGGTCTAGATGGTCAGTGATGCAAAAATGTTCTAGCCCAAGCTCTATGGCCTTATTAATTTGATCTTCCATTGGTGTTTCACAGTCCCCTGAAAAGGATGTATGGGTGTGAAAATCTGACTTAATCATGGCTCCTCCTTTAAACAAAACATATCTTCTTGTAAGGGTAAGTATAACCTAAAATCCATCACTAGTCACCTGTTACAAATTAAAAAGCCATATGTTTCCCTTTTTATCTACCCCTATTAACCCTACTTAACCTTCCACACTACTGCTTCATAGGGCCTTAGATATTTAGGGGAGAGGTCCTCATAGTTAGAAATTAACCTTTGTCCATCTGGAAAGTCCCTTCTCTTAATTACCTTTTCTGATAAGTTCATCTCAACATATAAAACATTTGCCTTGTTCTTACGATAATAGGTAAAAAGGTTTTTTACCTTTTTATTAGTTATGTAGACCTTGCCGTAATATATTACTGGATATCTCCTTCTAATGGCGATTAGCTTTCTGTAATAATTAAGGACTGACCTCTTGTCTTTCCGGGCTGCTACCACATTACACTTCTTGTAGTCCCTATCCATTGGAATCCAAGGTTCATGACTTGAAAATCCTCCATACTCATCATCAGACCACTGCATAGGAGTTCTAGCATGGTCCCTTGTTCCAGCAAGAACCTTTTTAAAGGCTTCCTTTTTAGATAATACATTTTTAGGCCCATCTTCCCCCTTGATAACAAGGTCATTTGCCTTACCAGTTAGGTCCTTATAAAGGTTTAAGGACTCAACATCTCTTAGGTCACTTATTGACTTGAAGTTTTGATTAACCATTCCAAGTTCCTGGCCTTGATATATAAAAGGTGTTCCCCTTAAGGTTAGTAAAATAGTTGCTAGAAGCTTTGCCACCTGGTCCCTATACTCTAGGCTAGGATTAACCTTAGAAACCATTCTTGGATTATCATGGTTTTCAAAAAACAGTGATGGCTGGGTCCTGTTACCGTAGTTTTCCATCCAGTATATTAGATTTTCCTTCAAGTAGTTAAGGTCATAAACATAGTCATCAAATCTCGTATAACCAGGATTCTCAAGATGGTCAAAGGAGAAAACCATATCTAGTTCATTCCTATAGTCTGCTGTAAGAAGCTTACTCATTTCCATTCCAACCCCTGGAGTTTCTCCAACTGAAAAGGCCCCGTAAGGTGCAAAGGCTTCCCTATTTAACTCATGTAAGAACTCATGAAGCCTTGGCCCATAATAGTAATGTTCCATGCCAGTATAACCTATTAACTTACCTATACTCTCATTACCACTTGGCAGGCCCTCTACCTTAGATATGTAATTAATCACGTCTAAGCGAAAGCCATCTACTCCTTTTTCAAACCACCACTTAACCATCTTGTGAATATCCTTGCGGACATTTTCATTCTCCCAGTTTAAGTCCATCTGCTTCTTGGAAAATAAGTGGAGGGCATATTGGTTTCTCTCCTCTACATAATTCCAAGCACTACCTGAGAAAAATGAGGTCCAGTTGTTTGGCTTGTCCCTAAATATATAGTAATCCCCATACTTTGAGTCTGGCTCCTTTATAGCCTTTTGATACCATTCATGCTCATCAGAGGTGTGGTTTACCACTAGGTCCATTATTAGTTTCATGCCCCTCTTATGAATCTGGTCTATTAGTTCATCAAAGTCTTCCATTGTTCCAAACTCATCCATAATCTTCTGGTAATCCCTAATATCATAGCCGTTATCATCATTTGGAGAATCATAGATTGGAGAAAGCCATATTGCATCAATACCTAAGTCTTTAAGGTAGTCAAGCTTACTAATAATTCCCTTAAGGTCTCCAATTCCGTCCCCATTACTATCTTTAAAGCTCCTTGGATATATTTGATAGAAGACTGCTTCCTTCCACCAGGCCTTCTTTATAGGGCTCTTATCATCCCTTGGAGTATCCTTCTCACTATTTAGTAGATTAAGAAGGGTATCTACTGCATCTTCATCTAGGCTGCCCCTTGTAAGTTTAGGTAGGACCTTTATTTTTAGACTGCCTACAAGGGGATTATCTATAAACTTCTTGCTTATATTCATCTGCAAAAGAAGCCTATTTATAATATCCCTACCAATTGGATTAGCGTATACATCCTTAACCTTACTTTCTCTAGTTAACATATCTATCACGCCCCTTCCTTTATTTCTCCACGTTCAGTCAAATCATCAATTATATTCTTATACATTTCCTCGCTAATTACGTATTTCTTATCGTAGATATAATAACTAATCACTATAAGGATAAGAGGAAGTATCATCATTGATAACTTCATTATTAGGAGGCCACCATCAGTTACATCACCTGGTGTTTTGGCCGAATTAATCCCTGAAATTATTAGGGTAGCACCAACTATGCCACTAGAAATTGCACCACCAATTTTATTGATAAGAGGTTGGACAGAAAAGGTAATACTTTCATTTCTCTTTCCTAGCTTCCACTGGCCATACTCTACTGTATCAGATAAGAACATGAGCATCATTAACTGAATAAAGGCCTGGCCTGCGAATAATAGAATAGCTGCAAAACCTAAGAAAAATATATTCATTGGGCTAAAGAAGAAAAATATATAACCAATTACTACAAGGATAATTGATGCAGAATATAATTGTTTTCTCTTATATTTTTCTGCAAGTTTAGGAAAAATAGTGAGGGCTATAAGTTGGCTTACTCCTAATATTAAGGCAAACACTGAATACATATCTTCATCCTGGTAGGCATATTTAAAGAAGTAAACTCCAAATCCAGTAGTGGTCACATAACCAATGGTAAATAGCGACATAGAAATTGCTGTCCATTTTAGCTGGTCATTCTTAAAAAGGACCTGGACCATTTCTTTTAAGGAAGTCGAGTCATCCTGAACATTAATCCTGCTCTCCTCCTTAACCCCAAGAATTGTAAATAGTAAGAATCCTAGCATGATAAGTACAATTATTATTGATGTAATCTGCCAAGCCCTTGCATCACCCCCAAGGGCGTTAGTAAAGGGGATTATGGCAACTACAACTATGTATAAGCCTACATTAGCACATATTCTTGCAAATGAGCCTATCTTCTCACGTTCTCTTGGATTAATTGAAAGAGACGGAAGCATGGACCAATATGCAATATCATTAGCCCCATAAGTTAAGTCCCATAAGAGGTATAATATAGTAAATGATATTACATACTTGCCGCCCCTAAAACCAAAGTCAGTAAATATCAAAATAGTTAGTATACCACCAATTAGGCCCCCAATCCCAATCCATGGTTTGAATTTACCAAACCTACTATGGGTATTATCAACTAGTAAACCCATTATAGGGTCATTAAGGGCATCAAAGGTACGTAGTACTAACAAGGCCCCTGTCATTAGCCACATAGTAGAATCTGGCAAGTTTAGTATATCTGTCAAATAAAACATCAGGAACATACTTACTAGAGAATATTGCATATCACGTCCAACAGTTCCAAGTCCAAACATATAACGATTTCTATTAGATTTTTTACCCATACTTAAAACCCATACCTTTCTCCAATAATAATTAAACCTTACTTTAACCTTCTAGTTACATACATATTAGAGCCAAAATCCCCAAGTACCCTAATATGTTCATTATAGCCAGTCCCAATAAACTGGTCATTTAGTGGAATCCCAAAATTAAGTGCCTTATCTGAACAAATATATTCTTCTATGCAATCAGTAAGACTAAAGTGTTTATTAGCTGTACGAAGTACCACCCCTTCAGGATCAAGTTCCACTGGCAGTATATGCTTAGTTAAATTCCCAAAACGCTTGATATATAGTTTTTGCGGCCTGGTAGCAAGAAAGTATACCCCTTCTTTTAGGCCAACAACCCTTAGCCTGTCACTACTTTCTGCAGCCTTAGTTAGGGTTTGGAAAAAGCCTGTAAGAGCAGTCTCCTTGTCCCTACTTAGGACCTGCCATATAACCTTGTTGTCCTTATAAGACTTTATCCTGTAAAACCTTCCATACTGAAACACCCTTCTATACTTCTTGTAAAAGGCAATCTGGTCTTTTATATCCTTCTTCTCCTCAGGTGTAAAGTACTTCAAATCAAGTTCATAACCAAGACAACCAAAACAAGCAACATTAAAGCGGGTAGCTAGGGGTGTATCCCTAAGAGTCTGCTGGTGGGGAGCTTGAGAAACGTGGGCTCCCATAGTAGATAGGGGATAAAAGTAGGAAAGACCTTGTTGGATTTTTAGCCTTTCAATAGGGTCTGTATCGTCCGAAGTCCAAATTTGTGGACTAAAACATAACATTCCTAAATCAAACCTATTACCACCACTTGAACAAGATTCAAATAAGATGTGGGGTCTTGGTTCAAATATCCTCCTTAAAATATCATAAAGGCCACAAACATACCTATGGTAGAATTCCCCCTGGCTCCTACTTGTAGCAGTGGAGAAGGCCTCTGCTATATGCCTATTAAAATCCCACTTTACATAAGATATATCTACACTATCTAATATACTAGTTACCTGGTCCACTATATAGTCCCTAACCTCAGCCTTACATAGGTCTAGGACCAGTTGATTCCTCCCCCTTACTGGGTCTCTTGTTGGTACCCTAACTGCATATTCTGGATGGGTTCTATATAGGTTACTATCTTCGTTAACCATTTCTGGCTCAAACCACAAACCAAATTTAAGACCCATTTTCTTAATCTTATCAGCAAAGTCTTTAAGGCCATTAGGAAGCTTTTTAGGGTTAACATTATAATCACCAAGGCCTGCATTATCAGAATTCCTATCTCCAAACCACCCGTCATCAAGGACAAATAGTTCTACCCCTAAGTCTTTCGCCTGCCTAGCCAGGTTAAGTAACTTCTTTTCATTAAAGTCAAAGAAGTGGGCCTCCCAGTTATTAAGGAGGATGGGACGGTCCTTTTTCTTGTAGGTTCCCCTTACTATATGTTCATTTACAAACTCATGCATATGATAACTTGACTCATTAAAGCCCTTACTAGAGAATGTGAAAACACATTCTGGAGTCTCAAACTTCTCACCCTTTGATAGCTTCCATTCAAACTGGTTTGGATTAATCCCCATACATACCCTTACAAGGTCCCTTTCATTCTTCTCTACAAGACTATAATGGTTACCACTATAGACCATATTAAAGGCATAAACCCTACCATAATCCTCATTAGCGTCTGCTTCTGCTAACATAAATGCAGGGTTGTGGCGGTTACTACTTGAACCCGTCGTTGAAGAATTAATTGTGCTACCATAGCTAACATCCCTCTTATGTAAATGGGCTTCCTTTATCCAGCCCCCATCTAAGGTATACATTTTAAAACCTTCATCAGGTATATCAACTAACATACTCATAATTCGCCTTATGGTAATTAGGTCAGATTCCTCACTCCTAACAACTGCCCTTCTTGTAATGACATCAGTCTTCCAAAAAACTGTATAATATAGGTCAATGTAAACCTCATAAACCTTATCCTTTAGAGTTACCCTTAAGGTTTTATCTCCCCCATAAGCACTTGGAAGGGTCTCTATAGGTATACAGCCATCATATAATTTATGGTTATCATATACAAAGTCAGTAACAAAACTTCCATCAGGCATAATAATTTCAGTAGGGCTAGTCCTAAAGTCTCCCCTTCCATTATCAGACCATTCTAGACACCTACTATCTA
>JAAYRG010000064.1 GCA_012518885.1 Clostridiales bacterium
ATGATGATACTCCTAAGTTTGATAATGTTACTGATATTACCTTTGCTGGTAGTGAAAACTATACCATCTTCTACAAGGAAGAAAGCTCTTACTCATATCACGAGGAAGATATTTACTTCCTAGAAAAGGACGGTAAAAACCTACCCCTTGATACAGATACAGTTAGCAAGTATCTAAAGACTATTACAGGCCTAAAGCTAAATGACTATGTAACCTATAATGCGACCGAAGAAGAGTTAGAATCATTTGGTTTAAATGAGCCTGAATTATCAGTAAGCATTAATTATACCTACACTGACGAGGATGAAAAGGAAGTTTCTGATAGCTTCCTACTTCATATTAGCCAGAATCCTGAAGAACTTAAGGCTGCTAAAGATGCCGAGGAAAAAGAGAAAGAAGAAATACCTAGCGTTACAAAGTATGCCCGTATAGGGGATTCCCAAATAGTTTATAAGATAACAGATTCGGCTTATGAAACACTAGCAGCCGCTTCTTACAACGACTTTCGTCACAAGGAAGTTATTTGGGCCGATTTTGATATTGTTAAACAAATAGATATAAGTCTAGAAGGTAATAACCATACCCTAACACCTAGCAAAAATGATGGAAAGGATGCAGAAACTGTTTGGTCCTATAATGAAGAAGAAGTAGATATTGATAATCTAAAAACTAGCCTTTACAACTTAATGGCAGATAGTTTCACAGATGAGGTCCCAGACCAAAAACAAGAAATTGCTCTTACCATCCATTTAGACAATGAAAACTTCCCACAAGTTAATATTGAACTTTATAGATATGATGGAAACTCTTGTCTAGCAGTTGTAGATGGAAAGAGTGTCTCCTTGTTAGAACGTTCTGCTGTAATGGACCTAGTAGAGGCTGTTCAGGCTATAGTCTTAAACTAGGACCTAAGTATAATAAGGTCCTAGGTCATAAATAAGGCTTTAAATCCTAAAGTATATCATTTGAATAAGTTTATATGAATAAAAAACAAGGATCCCACCCCTAATAGTGGAATCCTTGTTTTATTTTATATTATATTTTCTTAGTAAATTCAACAAAGAATGTATTAATTCCATCCTTACTTTGAGCCCAGATTTTAGCACCATGTTGGGAGGCAATATTTGCTGCTATAGAAAGTCCAAGTCCAAAACCTCCATCCCTGTTTCTTGACTTATCTATCCTATAAAACCTAGTAAATACCTTCTTTAAGTCCTCTCCAGAGATTTCTGGTCCTTGGTTAGAAACAGCTAAATGACACCTGTTAAAACTAGTACTATAAAGCCTTATACAGGTCTCTCCCCCCTGGTTTGAATACTTTTGTGCATTATCCAAAAGGACGTCGATTAACTGCTTTAAGGCTTCTTCATTACCATGTATAGAAATGTCTGGTTCTATATAGCTTACTAAGGATAGACCCTTTTCAACAAATAATCCTTCAAATGATATGGCAGTATCTGACATAAGCTTACTAAGATTAAGGGCTTTCATAGGTAACTTACTTTGCTGGTCATCAGACTTTGCAAGTTCTAGCATCTTTTCTACTAAGTTTTTCATTTGATAAGACATGATAAGAATACTTTTTGAGAACTTTCTTTTAAACTCTTCGTCATAATCTGTACTTTGTAGCATTTCAGCATTAGTTATAATAACAGTAAGGGGGGTCTTAAGTTCATGAGAAGCATCAGCTACAAACTGCTTTTGTTGCTTCCAAGCCATATCAACTGGCTTTATTGCCCACTTTGAAAGGAAAATACTTAACCCTAAAAAGGCTAAGAAGCTAAAACTACCAATAATTAGAGAAGTCCTAATAAGATTAGATAGGGTGGCATTTTCACTAGACATGTCCGAAAAGACAAGAACAGTTCCCATTGGACTATTAACACGGTAAAATCTTAGGTTATACTCCTTTACTACCCCAATATTACGACTACTAGCTATAGAATGAAGAATCATCTCTTTAAGAAATTCCTTATTAGTTAACTCATAATAACCACCACCTGTAGCCACAAGCTCCCCTCTAGGTCCAATCTGCAGTGCAAAATAAGGAAGTTTTAAATTGGTGGATGATTCATTAGGCCTTCCTAGCTGAAATGGGTTTTCTGCTATAGACTGCATCATAGTTATACTTTCTGTTTCTAGATTGCTCTTTGTAAAGTTATAAACGAGACCAAAGATTACTAAAAGAAGTATGGTTACAATTGTCATGTTAATCACTACAAACTTAATCTGTAACTTCTTTATCAATCTCATCCACCTCCATTATGTAGCCTAGTCGCCTAATAGTTTCGATTTTAACATTAGAACCAAGGTACTTTAGCTTCTTACGTAAGAGGCCTACATAGACTTCCACATGATTTTCTACTGCATTTGAATCAAAGCCCCATACCTTACATAGAATCATGTCTTTAGAAAGAATCTGACCTACAGATGACATAAAAAACCTCATTACATCAAATTCCTTAGAGGAAAGTCTAACCTTACTATTCCCACATACTAAGGTGGAGTTAGAAAGATTTAATGATGTATTCCCTACAACTAGTTCGTTAACCTGGGGGCCTTGACGGCGTAAAAGGGCGTTAATGCAGGCTAGAAGTTTTCTACTATCAAAGGGTTTTGTTAAATAGTAGTCTGCTCCTGAGTTAAGGCCTTCTATCTCATCTTCTAGCTCAGACTTTGCAGTAAGCATCAAAATAGGGGTTCCACAGCGACTTTTCCTAACCCTTCTAGCAACCTCATATCCATCTAATCCCGGCATCATAATATCTAGGATTAGTAAGTCATAAATCCCAGTTTGGGCATAAGCTAGACCATCTTCACCATTATATACACAATCGACCTCAAATCCCTTAGCTTCAAGTAGGGTCTTAAGAGAATCAGCAAGCAAGGCTTCATCTTCTATGATTAATATTTTCATATGAAAATCACCACCCCTCCTAGGACATTTGATCCATCTTAATACTATAATATAGTATTAACTTGAATAGATTCTGAAAAAAGCTCCTAAATCCATCTTATCCTCGATGAATTTAGGAGCGATTAGTTTACTTATAAGGCCTAAAGGTCTTTAGTGATTACTCCCATTCTTCATTTTATATAGTCAGCTGTGTATAAAAGCTTTTAGTTTAGTCATTATCTGGCAGTTCATTTCCGCTCTGTTCGTATGGTTTGATACATTTTCAACTTATTTTACCCGTTCCAGTCCCAGTTCCAGTTCAGGTAAAAAATATTTATCATAACCACTAGCTTAGCTTGACGTTATGATAAATATACTATTATTTTAGAGGAAGTTTCATAGATATAATAATTTTAGATATAAATCTTAAAAATAATTCTAATTTTTTCTAATATGTTTGGTACACTATGTAAAAGGTAGATTTACTCATATAAATTATTTGAACCAGATCAGTTTATTATATTTATTTTCTTTCGATCATCTATTCTAATTTTTTAGTAGCATTATACTTACCATATGCCTATCAATATTATTTTTTATATCTTCTTTAATATTTTTATCCTCTAATATTA
>JAAYRG010000065.1 GCA_012518885.1 Clostridiales bacterium
AAGGAGTGAATAACATGGATAAACACGTAGGTATTGTTACTCAGGTTATTGGCCCTGTTATAGATATCGAATTTAATGAAGAACATCTTCCTAAGCTGTTAAATGCAATTGAAATAAATCATGATGGCAAAAAAATTGTATTAGAAGTAGCCCAACACATAGGGGATAATACAGTGCGCTGTATAGCCATGAGTAGTACAGATGGTTTACCTCGAGGGATAAAGGCTATAGATACAGGTGCGCCTATATCAGTACCTGTTGGAAGTGGAACACTAGGAAGAATATTTAATGTACTTGGTGAGCCAATAGATCAACAAGCTGAGCCTGAGGCAGAAGAGAAATGGCCTATTCATAGAAAAGTTCCTGCTTATGAAGAGCTAGAAACCACAACAGAAATATTTGAAACAGGTATTAAGGTTATAGACTTAATTTGTCCATATGTAAAGGGTGGTAAGACAGGACTATTTGGAGGTGCTGGGGTTGGTAAGACAGTTCTAATTATGGAGCTTATTAACAACATAGCAATTGAGCACGGTGGTATTTCTGTATTTACTGGTGTAGGAGAGAGAACACGTGAAGGTAACGACCTATACAACGAAATGAAGGAGTCTGGAGTTTTAGACAAAACAGCCCTAGTATATGGTCAGATGAATGAGCCACCCGGAGCCCGTATGAGGGTTGGTTTATCAGGCCTAACAATGGCGGAGTATTTCCGTGATAAAGAAGGTCAAGACGTATTATTATTTATTGATAATATATTCCGTTTCTCCCAAGCGGGTAGTGAAGTATCTGCCCTACTTGGACGTATGCCATCTGCAGTTGGTTACCAACCAACTCTAGCAACAGAAATGGGTGCCCTACAAGAGAGAATCACCTCTACTAAGCAAGGGTCCATTACATCTGTTCAAGCAGTATATGTTCCAGCAGACGACTTAACAGACCCTGCACCTGCAACAACATTTGCCCACTTAGATGCAACAACTGTACTAAGTAGGGATATAGCATCCCTTGGAATATACCCAGCTGTTGACCCACTTGAATCAACAAGCCGTATCCTAACTCCTAATATAGTTGGAGAAAAACACTATGAAGTTGCTCGTAGGGTTCAAAGTGTTCTACAAAGATACCGTGACCTACAAGATATCATAGCAATTATGGGTATGGACGAGCTAAGTGAAGCTGACAAGTTAACAGTATCTAGGGCAAGAAAGATTCAACGTTTCCTAAGTCAACCATTCTCTGTAGCAGAACAGTTTACAGGAATGCAGGGTAAATATGTACCCCTAGCAGAGACTATTCGTGGATTCGAAGAAATACTAGACGGTAAACATGATGATTTACCAGAATCCGCCTTTTTGTTTGTTGGTACTATTGACGAAGCGGTTGAAAACGCAAGGAAGGAATAAAGTATGAGAAATTTTCATCTGACAATAGTTTCAATGGATGGTAAGTTTTATGACGATGAAGCAAATCAATTGTCACTTCAGGCTATTGACGGTGAAGTTTCAATTCGTGCTGGTCATATCAACTACTTAAATGCTATAGGAGCAGGAGAACTACGTGTCTACGTAGAAGGCGAAGATAAGCCAAGACGTGCTGCTTGTATAGGTGGATTCTTAAGTGCTTCTAAGGAGGAAGTGCTTGTAGCAGCTACAACCTTCGAATGGGCGCAGGATATAGATTTAGAACGTGCTAAAGAGGCTAAGAAAAAAGCTGAGAGCATAATCGAATCAAAGGAATCAAGTGATAATGATAAAGAATTAGCCAAGAAGAAGTTAATGAGGGCTAATGTAAGAATAAAAGTGGCAACAAAGAATTAAGAAGGAAAGCCTGTCAATCATAGATTGACAGGCTTTCCTTCTTTTAATGAAAAAATATCAGAAAGCTAAAAAAAACACTTGCTTTATTGTGATAGCATGGTATAATGTGAAAGAGTTTTATATTTGATTTGGAGGAAATAACATGAAGAAATTAATATCTTTATTTTTACTTATAAGTATGGTTCTAGTATTAGTAGGATGTGGTAATACTGGGGCGACAAAGGCAAGTGATGAGACTAGTAAAGAGACTGGTCAGGACCAAGGTGAAAGTGATTTAGCCTATGTTAAGGAAAGAGGCAAGCTTATCATTGGTTACACTGATTATGCTCCTATGAATTATTATGATGAAAGTGGTACATTTACTGGCTTTGATACAGAACTTGCAACTATTGTGTGTGAGAAACTTGGACTTGAGCCAGAATTTGTTGAGATAAACTGGGATACTAAGGAAGTTGAACTTAATGCTAGGTCTATAGATACTATATGGAATGGCTTTACCATATTACCAGATAGACTTGAAAACATGGAAGTTACAAAGCCTTATGTAAAGAATGCCCAAGTAGTTGTGGTTAAGGAAGGTACTGAATATGAAGGTACCCAGTCCCTAATTGGCAAGACTATAACTGCAGAGCAGGGGTCTGCAGGGGAAGATACCATTGAAGAAGATGAGAACTTAAAGCAAGCAAGCTATGTTCCTAAGACCTTACAGACAGAGGCTTTAATGGAAGTTAAGGCTGAGACTTCAGATGCAGCAGTACTTGACCTAACTCTAGCAAAGACAATGACAGGTGAGGGAACTAACTTTGAGGACCTTATCATAGTAGACTATCTTGCTGAGGAAAACTACGGAGTTGCTTTCCGTAAGGGATCAGATATTTGCCAAGAGGTAAACAAGATTTTTGATGAACTTATAGAAGATGGTACACTACCAGAACTTGCAGATAAGTACGGACTTGAATTAGCTAAGTAGAATGATATATATTATTTAATAATAAGGACAGGGACCTTTATCTCTGTCCTATTCCTTATTTCATGAGGTGATAATTGATGAACGAAATTATGGTCATAGTTGGCCGCTTGTCAGAGAGTTTTATATTAAATTTCAGATTGTTTGCTTTAACACTGGTATTCTCGATACCCCTAGGACTAGTTATTTCTTTTGGGTCTATGAGTCGTTTTAGTCCCCTTCGTATCTTGGTAAGGACTATTGTATGGGTTATTAGAGGAACCCCCCTAATGCTTCAGCTCTTGATTATATATTATGGGCCGGGGCTACTTGGTATGTCTATTACATGGCCAAGTGGTGAGGCAGGACGTTTTGTTTCTGCAACAGCGGCATTTGTACTTAACTATGCCTGCTATTTTTCTGAGATATTTAGGGGCGGTATAGAAAGTATACCAAAAGGGCAATATGAAGCTGGTCAGGTTCTTGGTATGACAAAGAGTCAGATATTTTTTAAGATTACCTTGCTTCAAGTAATAAAGCGTATACTACCACCAGTAGGCAATGAGGTTATTACCCTAGTTAAGGATACATCCCTTGCCCGTATTATAGCAAACAAGGAAATAATTATGATGGCAGGAGAATACACCAGTAAGGGACTAATCTGGCCACTATTTGCTACAGGAATATACTTCCTGGTGTTTGTAGGGGTACTAACCATACTACTAGATTGGCTAGAAAAGAAACTGGGTTATTTTAGAGCATAAAGGAGGGACACATATATGGCATTTTTAGAAGTAAAAAACCTACAGAAATATTTTGACAACTTTCAAGTTTTAAAAGATATTAATTTCTCATTAGATAAAGGGGAAACAATAGCAATTATAGGTTCTTCAGGAAGTGGAAAGACCACATTGCTAAGGTGCCTTAACTTCCTTGAAAGACCTGACAAGGGAAGTATAATTGTTGATAATAAAATTATCTTTGACGCCATGGACCCTTCCACCCAAAAGGAGAGTGAAGTAAGGAAAAAGCGTTTACATTTTGGCCTGGTTTTCCAAAACTTCAACCTATTTCCCCAGTATACAGTCCTTAAAAATGTTACCTTAGCAGCAGAACTCTTAGCTAAGGAGAAAGCTAACTATAAACAAGACAAGAAGGCTATACTTAAGGAAATTGAAGATAGAGGAAAAAGGCTCCTTGACCAGGTAGGCCTATCAGATAAGCTAGACCACTACCCTCACATGATATCAGGTGGACAACAGCAGAGGGTTGCCATAGCTCGCGCCCTAGCCCTAGAGCCTGATATTCTTTGTTTTGATGAGCCAACATCTGCCCTAGACCTTGAGCTAACAGGGGAAGTACTAAAAGTTATAAGAAGCTTGGCAGAAGGCAACACCACCATGATAATTGTCACCCATGAAATGGACTTCGCAAGAGAAGTATCAGACCGTGTAATTTTTATGGATGATGGGATGGTTGTAGAACAGGGAGACCCTAATGAAGTATTTACAAGCCCTAAGGAAGAGCGAACTAAGCAGTTCCTGTATAGATATAAGCAGTAGGAGGAAGACAGGGGGAGGGAGACAAATTCTCCCTCCCCCTGTCTTCCTCCAAAATATATTTGAACTCCACTTTCAATTATGCTATCATTCTTTCATGACAAAAAAAGGTAGGTATTATACTGGAAAGGGGATACTATGGCAAGGAATATTAAAAATGAAATAATTGAGGATGTAATCTCACAGTTTGAAATAGAGGGAAGGCTTCTAAGGTATGAGAGGTATGGCAATGGTCATATCAATGATACTTTTGTTGTAGTTTTTGAGGACAAGGAAGGTCCAAAGAGATTCATACTACAAAGCATCAACACCAATGTGTTTAAGGAACCAGACAAGCTAATGTCTAATATCGTTAGAGTGACTAACTTCCTAAGGGAGGAAGTTAAAAAGGCTGGTGGGGATGAGACAAGAGAAGTCCTAAATGTTATTAATACCAAGGATGATAATTATTTTTATGTGGATATAGAGGGTTCTTATTGGAGAATGTATCTTTTTATTGAAGATGCCATGTGCCTTGAGTCAGTTACAAGGCCTGAGGACTTTTATCAAAGCGGTGTTGCCTTTGGTAGATTTCAAAAGCTTCTATCTGACTTTGATGCATCAAGTTTACATGAAGTTATACCTGATTTTCACAACACTCCCTTACGCTTTGAGAGGTTTTTAGAGGCTGTTAAAGAAGATAAGTGTAACCGAGTTAAGGATGTTAAGGATGAAATTGACTTTTTCATTAGTAGGAAAGAAGATATGGAAATCTGTAAACAATACCAGGACGAGGGTAAACTACCATTACGTGTAACCCATAACGATACCAAGCTTAATAACGTAATGATTGATAATAAGACTGGTAAGGGCCTTTGTGTTATTGACTTAGATACTGTTATGCCTGGTTTATCTATCTTCGACTTTGGTGATTCTATACGTTTTGGAGCCAACACTGCCCTAGAAGATGAGAAGGATTTATCTAAGGTTAGTCTAGACTTAAGTCTATTTGAACAATATGTAAAGGGCTACCTAGAAGGTTGCCAAGGTAGCTTAACTGATATCGAGATATCTATGTTACCCTACGGAGTAAAGACCATGACCTTAGAATGTGGAATGCGTTTTCTAATGGACTACATAGAGGGAGATATTTATTTTAGAATTCACAGACCAGAACATAACTTAGACCGCTGCCGTACCCAAATGGCTCTTGTTCGTGATATGGAAGCTAAGTGGGATGATATGGCCAAGGTTGTTTCTAAGTATCGTTAAGAAGGCCTACTGTAAAACAAACTGACCTCTAGAAGTTAGACTTTGAGATCTTACTTTTAGGAGGTCAGTTTTTAATTGGTTTACAGTAGACCTTTTTTGTATTAACTACCCACAAGCTCCTCCATGTCACTCTGAGATTCTTGATTAATCTTCCTATACTCCTGGGGAGTCATGCTGGTAGTTCTCTTAAATACTTGGGAGAAGTAGCTTGGGGAAGAAAAGCCTACCATTTGGGATATTGAGGACAAGGAATAGTTAGTGCTGGCTAGCAAATGCTTGCTTTCTTCGATCCGCATATTAATTAAGTACTTAATTGGAGAAGTTCCAAACTCCTTGGTAAACTTATGGACAAAGTAGTATTTGTTCAAGTGGACAAGGGAACTTAGGCTATCGATAGTGATGTTCTCCCTAAAGTGTTCCTCAATATATTTCTTAACTATATTACAGTCTCTTGTAAGGTTAGGACCATTAACTAAAGATATATTAAAGGCCTCATTACGAAGGATAGTGGTAAAGATTATGTTAAGTAGGTTCTGGCACATAAAGTCACGGTAGGGCTGGTCTTTCTTCATCTCCTGGGCTAGGGTATTAAAATAAAGGTGTAGGTCTGACTTGTTTGTAGAACTATTAAGAAAAATATAGTCATGGGTACCTGCCTGAAAGTTAATCCCTTCGATTCCTAGAACGATATATTCCATTGGCCTAGAAGGGTTAGATATCTCTGTATGCATAATGGATGGGTTTAATATAATCAGGTCATTAGACTTTACGTCAAAGGTCTCTGATTCTACAGAGAACTTGCCACTACCGTTGGTTATGTAGAAGAATTCAGTAAAATCATGGGAGTGGGGGAGACTTACCCAGTCATCTCCGTACTTAGATATTACTACGTAGAGCAAGGTTATATGAATTGGCTTGTTACCGTACTTACCACCTGGATTAAAGGTATAGGATATTGTGGAATCATCCCCATGAATAATCGAGGCTTCCCATTCATTATCAAAGCTAAAGTTATAACGGTTGGAGCTCATAAGTTCTTTCGTTGCATGTGGAAAGTCTGGCACAGGAGATGAAAGTAAAGAAACAACTGGTTCTGCCACAACAGAAGATAAGAACCAAGAAACCACAGACGGTAAAGTAGAAGATACTAGTGGGGATAAAGAAGACGTTGTAATAAAAGTTGCTGCTATTGAAACAGCTTACGGTGCAGAGATGTGGACTAAGGTAGCCGAAGCGTTTACTGCAGAGACAGGCATTATAGTAGAACTTACAACTGACAAGTTATTAGAAGATGTTATTGGGGCAGGAATGAAGGCTGGAGATTATCCAGATGTTGTACACTTAGCAACTGGTCGTCCAGCAGCTTTAACAGAAACCCTAATCAAGGAAAATGCTCTAGAAGACATTACTGATGTTTTAAGCATGACAGTACCTGGTGAAGATAAACTAGTTAAAGATAAAATTGCAGGTGGATTTACAGAATCTACTTTAACTAACCCATATAATGATGGTAAGACATACATGGCTCCAATGTTCTATAGTCCATGTGGTTTATTCTTCAACAAGGCCTTATTAGAAGAAAAAGGCTGGTCAGTTCCAACAACTTGGGATGAGATGTGGGAACTTGGAGATAAGGCTAAAGAAGAAGGTATCGCATTATTTGCATATCCAACAGCAGGATACTTTGATGCATTCTTCTACGCACTACTTTATGAAGTAGGCGGTGCAGACTTCTTCCATAAGGCAACTACATATACTGAGGGAATTTGGGATACACCTGAAGCTCAACAAGCTTTTGATATAGTTGCTAAGTTAGCTACCTATACAGAAAAGTCAGTTCCTTCTAATGCAAACAACGACAACTACTTAAAGAACCAACAATTAATCCTAGACAACAAGGCAATCTTTATGCCTAACGGAACTTGGGTAATTGAAGAAATGGCAGATGCACCTCGTGCAGAAGGATTTGAATGGGGCTTTACAGCACTTCCAGCAGTTACAACTGGTGGAGATTCATACTCCTATACATGGTTTGAGCAATTATGGATTCCAGCTGCAGCAGAAAACAAGGATGCAGCAAAGCAATTCGTAGCTTATATGTATTCTGATGAAGCAGCAGCTATATTTGCAGAATCAGGTGCAATCCAACCAATCACTGGTTTTGCTGATACATTAGAAGGGGACAACAAACTTTTCTATAGTATCTATGACAATGGTGCAAAGGCTGCTCTTGGTAACTTCGCAGCAACTGAACCTGTAGAAGGTGTAAACTTTGCAGATACAGTGTTTGGAACTGTTAACTCCCTAGTTAGTGGAGACAAAACTAAAGAACAATGGATTGAAGCAATTAAAAAGGATAGTGACTTACTCCGTTCAGCATTAAAATAATAGCCTTGCTTAATCAACTTAACTAAATAGGCAAATATAAAACGGTGAGCAAGAAATTACTCACCGTTTTTTTAACAGGAGATAGATATGAAAAATAAAGGTAAATCATTATTTATATTCTTATGTGTATCACCGGCTGTAATCTTATTTACAATCTTTATGATCATTCCAACAATCAATATATTCAAGATGTCTCTTTATAAATGGGGCGGATATTCACCAAATAAGACCTTTGTTGGACTAGATAACTTTGTTACGCTAGCTAAAGATATGAAATTCTTACAGTCCTTTCAAAATACAGTCTTACTTATTGTAGTAGTAAGTGTTGTAACCATAGCTTTTGCTCTTGTGTTTGCTGCAATACTTACTAGAGAAAATATTGTTGGTCAGAATTTCTTTAGGGTTATATTCTACATACCTAATATTCTTTCAGTAGTAATCATAAGTGCCATCTTTAGTGCGATTTTTGATTCATCTAATGGCTTGATTAATAGTATTCTGGCCCTAATAAGAGGTGAGGGTAGTGAGCCTATATATTGGCTAGGAGACCAGAAAATCGTAATCTATTCAATCGCTATAGCCATGATTTGGCAGGCTATTGGTTACTACATGGTTATGTACATGGCCTCTATGGCAAGTGTTCCAGAAAGTGTATACGAGAGTGCAGCTATTGAGGGGGCAAGCCGCAGCCGCCAGTTCTTTAGCCTGACAATACCACTTATTTGGAGCAATATCAGGACTACATTAACCTTCTTTATCATTAGTAGTATAAACTTAAGTTTCATGATAGTAAAAGCAATGACTAGTGGCGGACCAGATGGTAGTACAGAAGTCTTCTTAAGCTATATGTATAAACAGGCCTACACCAATTCTAGTTATGGTTATGGTATGGCTATTGGAGTTGTAATCTTTATATTCTCCTTTGCCTTAAGTGGTTTAGTAAATCTCATTACCAAACGTGAAACGATAGAATTGTAGGAGGTAGACACATGAAAAAGCTTTCACTAAGACAAGTAATAATCTATCTGGCCCTAGGACTACTGGCCATATCAATTATTGTTCCAGTTGCCTGGGTCTTTATGGCATCCATAAAGCAAAACCATGAGTTTTATGGCAACCCTTGGAGACTTCCAGAGACCTTCTACTTCCAAAACTTTGTAGAAGCCTGGG
>JAAYRG010000066.1 GCA_012518885.1 Clostridiales bacterium
AATTTTTCTACAAGTGAAGAAAAAACCATAGAGCTTGACCAAGATATGGAGATTAATGAGGACAACCTATATAATCAGATTAACTTAATGAGATTAGCCCTAGATAGTAATGACGGAAAGACATTTATAGATACTTATAATAATATAAGCAAGACTAATTATGTAACTAGTAAATTGTTTAAGCCCTTGTTGTAATATAAATAGGAGGAAGTAAGATGAATGATAGAGAACTTATAATTGGCCTAGACCTTGGGAATGATTATTCACAAGTAAGTTATGCTCTTAATCCATCAGATGAACCTATTTCTATATCTCTAGATAAGCAGGGTGAAGATTTTTTGATACCTACTGTATTAGGTCTTAGTAAAGAGGATGGGCAATGGGTTTACGGGAAAGAAGCAATTAATGTGACTAATGAAGGTAAGGCCATGCTTGCTAATTACTTACTTGATAAGATAAGTAAAGGAGAGGCAGTTAAGCTCTATGAATCATCTTATGATAGTCTATACTTGCTTGAGAGATATATTTATAAAATCCTACTTGATATAAAGGCAAGGTATCCGGATAAGACTATAAGGCAGATGGTGGTTACTATAGCTAGGCCTGAAGAAACACTTGTTACAGGTATATACAAGGCCTTAGAAAACTTAGGTCTTAATAGGGATAGGGTCTTTGTTCAAAGTTATGCAGGAAGTTATTTCTCCTATGTACTTAGTCAAGAAAAGGGGATATGGACCAATGATATTGCCTTGTTTGACTTTGGAGAAAGGGGTTTTAATTACACCCAAATGTCCATTAATAGAAGGCAGGTTCCCCATTTAGTAGAAGTAAGACAAAAAAGCTACAATGATTTTATAAGTTATGATGAACTTGAAAATGTTAAGGATAATGGTAGCTTTGACTACATACTAAATAACATTATTAATGATGCCCTATATATGCAGATTATTTCTTCAATATATTTTACAGGCAGGGGTTTTCTAGACGGAGTCCCTATGACTACAATTAATAAGATAAGCAAGGGCAGGAGGATTTTCATCGGACAAAACCTTTATTGTAAAGGCGCATGTTATTATGGTTCCCATCTTGTAGGAGAAGGCAGGTTAGATAATTTTGTTTTCCTACTTGATGATACTATCCACTATAGCATCACAATAACTGTTAATGATGATGAAAAAGATAAGACAATATACCTTGGGAAACTTGGAAGGTCAGTGTATGAAGGTACAAGTAAGATAGGCCTAATACTAGATGAAGAAAGACAGGTTAAATACCAAGTTAGGGATAGGAAAGGCCATATTATCTTAGAAGATATAATAGTATTAGATAATATGCCTAATCGTCCTAATAAAACTAGTAGAATAGAAGTTAGCCTTATAGTAATAAATAAATCAAGGTTTAAGTTACAAGTTAAAGACATGGGCTTTGGGGAAATGTATCCTAGTTCAGATAAAGTATGGGAAAAAGAGGTGGCAATTAGTGGGTAAACTAATTCTTTGTAAGGGGTCCTATGCTAAAAGACCATACTATATGAGTGTTGGAGATATTAATATTTACTCAATTGAAGAATTGTGCTTTTATATTGCGAATAATCTTGATATAATAATAGAATTAGATTTAAACAAGTCCTTAATTGACTGGATAAAAGACCAACTTAAAATGGAGGACCTAGCTAGTAAACTATATAAGTTACAAGAAGAAGCAGTTAGTAACAGGTTTATAATACAGACTATATTAAATAGTTGCAATTATTTTACTAGCTCCCAAAAGGTAAGAATTATTCAAACAATTAGTGAAATAGAAAATTTGCCATTGCTACAAAGAAAGGTAAAGAAGGCAAACAGTCTTCTTTTTGCCAAAAACTACCTAGAGGCACAAGAGTGTTATGAGAGTATAATTGAAGGAGAGATGGCAGGGGATTTATCAGCTAAGGAATACGGCCAGATACTTCATAATCTTGGAATCACCAAGTTATTTGCATTAGGTGTTAGGCAGGCCAGTATTTTTTTTAAACATGCCTATGAGGTTAACCAAGAAGAAGAGTCTCTAAAACAGTATCTACTGTGTCTTAAACTTTCTAATCAGGAAGATATGTTTGTAGATGAAATTAATAGACTAGCATTAGAAGATGACTTTATATCTAATTTATTAGATGATTATAAGAGACACTTAAATGATTATGAATATAGCCAACAATATAAGAAAATTATTCAACTAAATAAGTTGCTAGATGCTGATAAACCTACATTTATGGAGGCAGCCCTACATTTATGTAAGGATATAGAAAAACAATACAGAAGGTGTACAAATGAGCATATTTGGTAAAATTAGTACTTTTTTCAAAGAGAAAGTATTCCCAACTAAAAAAAGAAAGCAAATTGATAATTTTGATATATATGAAGATATACAAGATTACATTGAACAAGTTTGTGATGACGTAATTGAGGAACAAAGAAAACAAGAAGAATCAAAAGCAGAATATGAAATAGTTACTTCATACTTAACAGACATTCAAAAAATAGATAGAATGTTACCAAGTGACAGACAAAGAGTAAGTGACCTAGCAGATGATATATATCAATTAACAAAGGAAAGAGCAGATTATCAGGAGAGGTCTAGAAAGATTAGCAATGCCCAGTATAAAATCTTTGCTGAAAATGAAGAACAGATGCAAGAAATAATCCAAAAAATGAAGGGCGAAGAAGAATACTATAGTGTTGTAAAAAGTAACCTAGATAGGCTAGAGGGCGAAAAGGGTTCTCTATTATATGAGAAGGAAACTATAGATAATAGACAAATGTATGTTAACTGGTTAGCTAAGGTTACATTTATTTGGGTAATAGTGATTATAGGCTTACTCAAGTTTATGGAACAAATAAGGGATATAGATATTAAGGCTCCTATCCTAATTGTAATAAGTATAGCCACCCTATTTGTCTCATATATGATTTTTTCTATTTTTAGAAATAAGAGAAGGCTAGCTAATCTTTTACCTAAGATTAAGCGTACCATAAGGCTTTTAAATAGGGCAAAAATAAAGTATGTAAATACAAAAAATGCCTTAGATTACTCATGTAGAAAATATAGGGTCCACAATTCTATCGAGTTAGAATATAATTGGAACCAGTATTTAGAAGAACTAGAAGAAGAGAGAAAATATAGGCAAAATACAGGTATGTTAGCTGAATATGCCAATGAGTTAGTGAGCATTCTAGAAAAGCATAATGTTGAAGACCCTGAGATATGGGTTCACCAAGCTATTGCTTTAATTAATGATAAAGAGATGGTGGAAATTAGGCATAGTCTAAATACTAGAAGACAAAATATAAGACAAGAGATAGAGGCAAGAGATGAACTTATTAAGTCTAACCTTGATGAACTTAAGGAATTAATTGATAAGTTATCAGAAGGTAAGCTAGAAGCAAAAGAATATCTAAAGAGTATTGGAATGGATATTTAAGAAGGCTATAAAACTTTATTAATTAGCACTTGACAGAAAAGAAATGTTTGCATAAAATTGTACATAAAAGAAAAATGTAGTGATGGAGAGTAGTAAGTAAGTACTGCTATCAGAGAGGATAATCCTAGGCTGGAAGGTTATCTTAGATAAGGCTTACCCAAGTAGCTCCTGAACAGTATATCTGAACATGAGTGTTATTACCTATAAGTAAGATATAACGGGTTGTTCCGTTAAAGACTATAGAGATAACGAAATTAGTGTAGTTGTGATACACTAGAGCGTTATGAATAAAGGTGGTAACACGGTTTTTCGTCCTTTGGCGAGAAGCCGTTTTTTTTTGTACATTTTATTTTTATAAGAAGGAGAATAAATGATGAAAAAAGAAATGGCAAAAACCTATAATCCAAAAGATATTGAGGATAGGTTATACAAAAAGTGGATAGACAAGAAATATTTCCGTGCAGAAGTGGATGAAAGTAAAGAACCATTTACAATTGTAATTCCACCTCCAAACATTACAGGTCAATTACACATGGGTCATGCCCTAGATAATACCATGCAGGATATAATTATTCGTTTTAAGAGAATGCAAGGATATAATGCCTTATGGCAACCAGGGACTGACCATGCAAGTATCGCAACAGAAGTTAAAATAATAGAAGCCTTAAAAGAAGAGGGGATAGATAAAGATGACCTTGGTAGGGAAGGTTTCTTAAAACGTGCTTGGGAGTGGAAGGAAGAATACGGAGGCCGTATTATTAACCAGTTAAAGAAGCTAGGCTCATCCTGTGACTGGGATAGGGAACGTTTTACTATGGATGAAGGTAGTAATAAGGCGGTTATGGAATCCTTTATCCGTCTTTATGAAAAGGGATACCTATATAAGGGGTCAAGAATTATCAACTGGTGTCCAGTTTGTGAAACAACAATTTCAGATGCAGAAGTAGAACATGAAGAAAAGGGCGGCCATTTCTGGCATATAAGATACCCTGTTGTTGGAAGTGATGATTATATAGAAGTTGCAACAACAAGGCCTGAAACGATGCTTGGGGATACAGCAGTTGCAGTTAATCCTAGTGATGAAAGATATAAAGATTTGATTGGTAAGAAGGTAATTTTACCCCTTGTAAATAGAGAGATACCTATTGTTGCAGATGAGTATGTAGATAGTGAGTTTGGTACTGGTGCAGTTAAGATAACACCTGCCCATGACCCTAACGATTTTGAGGTAGGAAAGAGACATAACTTGCGTGAAATTAATATTATGAATGATGATGCAAGTATTAATGAAAATGGTGGCAAATATGCAGGAATGAGCCGTTATGATGCGAGAAAGCAAATTGTTCTAGACCTTGAAAAGGAAGGCTACCTAGTTAAGATTACGGACCACACTCATAATGTTGGAATCCATGATAGGTGTGATACAATTATAGAGCCACTTATAAAGCAGCAATGGTTTGTTAAGATGGATGAACTAATAAAGCCTGCTATAGAAGGAGTTAGGTCTGGAGAAATAGAATTTGTTCCTAAACACTTTGAAAAGATTTACTTTAACTGGGCTGAAAATATTCAGGACTGGTGTATATCTAGACAACTTTGGTGGGGACATCGTATACCAGCATATTACTGCGATTCTTGTGGCAAGATAGAAGTTGCTAGAGAAATGCCAGATGTTTGTCCAGATTGTGGTAGCACTAGTTTCACTCAAGACGAAGATACACTAGATACATGGTTTAGTTCAGCCTTATGGCCATTTTCAACTCTTGGTTGGCCAGAAGAAACAAAAGATTATAAGTATTTCTATCCAACAGATGTACTTGTTACAGGATATGATATTATTTTCTTCTGGGTTATACGTATGGTATTCTCAGGCTATGAGTATACAGGTAAGGCACCATTTAATAAGGTATTAATTCACGGCTTAGTAAGAGATTCTCAAGGTAGAAAGATGAGTAAGTCTCTTGGTAATGGAATTGACCCATTAGAGGTTATAGATAAGTATGGTGCTGATGCCCTTCGTTTTACCCTAACAACAGGTAATGCCCCAGGTAATGATATGCGTTTTTATTGGGAGCAGGTAGAGGCTAGTAGAAATTTTGCAAATAAGATATGGAACGCTTCCCGTTTCATTATGATGAATATTGAAAAAAGTGATCCTAATAAGGAGCTAGATAGGACTAAACTAACTGATGCTGATAAGTGGATACTATCAAAGGCAAACTCATTAGTTAAGGAAGTAACTGAGAATTTAGAGAAGTTTGACCTTGGAGTTGCAGCACAAAAAATCGAATCCTTTGTATGGGAAGAATTCTGTGACTGGTATATAGAAATGGTAAAACCAAGACTATATAGTGAGACAGATGATACTAAAGATGCAGCAATATGGACTCTTAAACATGTACTTAACATTTCCTTAAAGCTACTTCATCCTTATATGCCTTTTATCACAGATGAAATTTATACTACTTTAAAAGAAACAGAAGGATTAAGTTCAGAAGATATCTCAATTATGGTATCTGACTGGCCTAAGTATAGCGATGAGTATAACTTTAAAAAGGAAGAAAATGCAGTTGAAATAATCAAGAATGCTGTTAAGGAAATAAGAAATATACGTAGCGAAATGAATGTTCCACCAAGTAGAAAAGCAGCAGTTTATGTTGTATCAGATGACGAAGCTATAAGAAATATTTTTGAGGACAGCAAGGTATTCTTTGGAACCTTAGGTTATGCTACAGAAATATTAGTACAAGAAGATAAAGAAGGAATAAGTGATGACTTTGTGTCAGTTGTTATTCCTAAGGCTACAATTTATATGCCTTTTATAGACCTAGTAGATATTGAGAAAGAAATTGAACGTTTAGAAAAAGAAAGAAAACACCTAGAAGGCGAAATAAAAAGAGCAAAAGGCATGTTAAGTAATGAAAGATTCTTGTCAAAAGCTCCAGCCCAAAAGGTAGAAGAAGAAAGAAATAAATTAGAGAAATACTCTAATATGATGGAACAAGTGTTAGAAAGATTAGAGCAATTTAATAAATAAGGACTTTATAATAAATAAATAATTATTAGATAAGTCGAATTAAGTCGCTAGATATCAAATGAAACCTAAGGGTATCATTTGATATCGAATGCTAGCGACGAAATATAGTTGCAATCAAATAGAAGTATATTTATAATATGTAGTGTGCTTATAATCATATCAGTTTAAAAACTAGAATGTTTAATAAGATACACTACTTTTTTTACATAAGTAGAAGGCAGAATATATTGAACTATTAAGAGGAAAAAGACTTCTTAAAAAAACATAAACTTGCCAATAAAACCTTGATTTTATGGGAACTTGAAGGTATTATTTACTTATTACACAGAATATGGAAAAGGGGTATATCATGCTTAATTTTGATGAAGAATTAGAAAAATTTCAACCAAGTCTAGAAATTGAAGAAGCAGAAGACGCTATTACTCGTAATGATTTAACCGATATTACTGATATTATTAAAGACCTTATTAATGAGAAGAAAGATAATAATAGAGATAGATAATAGAGACATATGATAATATCACGATTGTTATGCATTCAAGTAGAAAAAGGCAGGTGATGAAGAACTATGAAATGCTATAACTGTGGCAATAAAGTTCCAATAGCCAAGGAACTATGTGAATATTGTGGCGAAGATTTAAGAATATTACAAAGGGCTTATAGACTATCTAATTCCTATTATAATATGGGTTTAGCTAAGGCTAAGGTTAGAGACTTAAGTGGAGCTATCTTAGTTTTGAAAAAAAGCCTTGAAATAAATAAAAGAAATACTAATGCAAGAAATTTACTAGGCCTAATCTATTTTGAAATGGGTGAAGTAGTAGCAGCCCTTAGTGAATGGGTTATCAGCAAACATCTAGACCCAGACAATAAGGAAAGCGACTACTATATAGAAGCCGTTAGGTCTAATCCAACTAAGCTTGATGTTTTGAGTCAATCAATAAAGAAATATAATGCAGCCCTTGCCCTAGCCAAGCAAGGAGATGATGATTTAGCTATTATTCAATTAAGGAAGGTAGTTAACCTAAACCCTAATTTTGTTAAGGCTACACAACTACTAAGTTTATTATATATCAACAACAAAGAATATGATAAGGCATTTAGATATCTAAATAGGGCTAGAAAGATAGATGTATCTAATACTAATACTCTAAAGTATTTAAAAGAAATAGAAACCTATGCATCAGAGGCTATAGCTGAGTCAAAAAAACAGGTAAAGAAAGACAATAAGCAAGAAAGTTCTGAAGCTAGTCCATTTATAGTTTCGCCTTATAGAGAAGAAAGACCAAATATTGGACTATTTGTTAGTTTAATAGCTGGGATAGTTATTGGAATTATTGCATCAGTTGTTCTAATAGTGCCTACTGTTAGGGATGAAGCGGTAAGCCAGTTTAGAGACACAGAAGTTGAATATAATGCCCAACTTAGCAAAAAGGATCAAGAGATATCATCTTTAGAAAAAGAAAAAACTAACTTAGAAGAGCAAATTGCTAGCCTAGAAGATGAGTTAGCAAGGGCTCAGGAAACAGTTGAACAAGTAGTAGATAATACTGCTTATGAAGAGCTTTTAGAAGCAACTTCACTTTATCTAGATGGCACTGCAAACAATAACCTAGACCATATAGCAGTAGCAGAAGCTATTTCTAATATTGATACCACAGGCCTATTGAATGCAAGTTCAATCAATCTTTATAACAAGATAAAAGAGGATGTTTATTTAGAAGCATCAGACAAATTATATAACCAGGGTCATAACCTATACTCAGCCCGTAAATATGATGAAGCCCTAGAGAATCTCTTGAAAGCTTATGAGTATAATCCTACTAATGTAAATGCAATATACTTTGTAGGAAGAACCTACCAGAGAATGGAGGACAAGGATAAGGCTAGAGAGTATTATACTATTTTAACAGAGGATTATCCTGCAACTAATAGGGCAAAAGAAGCAAAGACTAGGTTGCGTGAGCTAGAATAAGGATTAAAACATACACTACTAAAGATAAGATATTCTAAAAAAAGACAATTCTAATGATTGTTTCATTAGAGATGTCTTTTTTTGTAATTATAGGCCTATATAAGAGGCCCATGTTATGGTAAGGTAAGATAAATTATTATTTATAGAACTCTTTTTAACTAACAAGCAACTAAAGTGGAAAAAAATCAAGAAAGGATATATTTATGAAGGAAATTAGAAACAAAAATAGTACAATTATATCCATACATGATGATGTAAAAGGAGAGTTTGAAATTATAGGACAAACCCTAGTTGTTAAACTAGGAGAAGACCTAGACCACCATAACTCTCTTCATATTAGGGAACAAGCTGACAAAATCATCATGAACAAAAATATCAAGTATATTATATTTGATTTTTCAGGAACAGACTTTATGGATAGTTCAGGAATTGGAGTTATTATGGGGCGTTACAAGAAAGTGATTTTTATTGGAGGAAGTGTTTATGTTACTGGAGTTAGCAATAATGTAGACAGGATATTTAAACTGTCAGGCTTATATAAAATTATAGAAAAGTATAATAAGGTTGAAGAAGTATTGGAACTTATAAAATCAAAAGGGAAGTAGTAAAAACTAAAAAGGGCAATTAAATATTACCTTTAGGGAGGATAGGTATGGATTTTACAAACGAAATGAAGATAGAGTTTGATAGTAAATCAATAAATGAGAGCTTTGCAAGGACAGTTGTAGCAAGTTTTGTAGCACAACTTGACCCTACAATCGAAGAAATTAATGATGTAAAGACAGCAGTTTCTGAGGCAGTAACTAATGCAATAATTCATGGCTACAATAACCAAGATGGAAAGGTAATAATAAGTTGTAAGATAAAGGATAGGGAAGTATTTATTGAAGTAAAAGATAGAGGTGTAGGTATTGAAGATATTGGAAAGGCCATGGAACCCTTATATACAACAAGACCTGAAATAGAAAGGTCAGGAATGGGATTTTCCTTTATGGAGGCCTTTATGGACAAGTTAATAGTAGAGTCAGAACTAGGAAAAGGCACTACTGTTAAGATGTCAAAAAAGTTTGAGAAAAGAGGGGATTAATCAATGATACAGCCGAGCTTTAAGTGAAGGGAGTGAAAGCGTGGACAATATAGAATTGATTCAAAAATCCCAGGATGGCGACAAAGAATCTAGAGAAAAATTAGTTCTTAACAATGTAGGCCTAGTATGGAGCATTGTAAGAAGATTTATTAATAGGGGTCATGAAGCAGATGACCTATTTCAAATTGGAATAATTGGGCTGATTAAGGCAATCGATAAATTTGACCTATCTTTTAATGTAAAGTTTTCTACTTATGCAGTACCAATGATTATGGGGGAGATTAAAAGGTTTTTACGAGATGATGGAATGATAAAGGTAAGTAGGTCACTAAAAGAGAATGCGGGAAAAGTTAGGGCAGCCAGTGAAAAATTAACCTACCAATTAGGAAGAGACCCTACAATAGAGGAAATAAGCAAAGAAATAGACATACCGACAGAAGATATACTTATGGCATTAGAATCTAATACGGAGGTAGATTCACTTAATAAGACTATTTATAGGGGGGATGGCAACTCTATATATTTAATAGATAAATTACAAGATAGCATAGAGGATGAGAGTGAGCTCGTAATAGATAAACTTGCCCTTAAAGAAACTATAGAATCACTTGATGAAAAAGATCAAAAAATTATAATATTGAGATATTTCCATGACAAGACCCAAACTGATATTGCTAGAGAATTAGGCATTTCTCAAGTTCAGGTTTCTCGCTTAGAAAAAAAGATTTTAACCAAGATGAGAGAGAGAATGACAACTTAGGGGATGAACTATATATATATGGGGACAGGAGAGACACTAGGAGGGAGTGTTAGCCTAGGTCAGGGTGGTGGACTACTATACTTATTTTATTTCAGTGCGGGGGCGCAACGAATAAAATAAGTATAGTAGTCCACCACCCTGACCTAGGCTAACACTCCCTCCTAGTGTCTCTCCTACTCCTTTATTTTTTATTTTGAACAAAAAATTTCCAGTATAGAAAAATGCAAAAGTTAAATAATAAGAGTAATAAATTAAAAGCCAACCACTTCAAAGAGGTGATTACATGATTAGGAAAAAAGGGCTAGTAACATTACTAATAATTGTACTACTTGTACTTGCTGGCTTTCTATACTTTTATATAAAGGGAAATAATGAACCAGATTATAAGGGTACATTTGTTGAAACATATATAAGGGAGGAAGTCCTCTAATATGAAAAATGATTGTTTATATATTAAAGTAGATAAGAATAGCCTAGTTAATAAAAAAAGGGTCCTTATTAAGGATGTTGTCAAAATATATGGTGTAAATAATGGTATGGTAAATGATATAAATCATACAGAGATTTTGCAGATCAAGTCAGATAAAGAAGCAAATTATGTGTTTTCTATTTTAAAAATAATCGAAATTATTTCTGAAAAATACCCAAGTGTTGAAATTATTAATCTAGGAGAGAATGACTTTATTATTCATTATGAGCCTCCCAAACCTAATAGTAAGTTATTAGAGATTATAAAAACAATACTAGTTTGTTTGGTTGTATTTACTGGCTCGGTCTTTACAATTATGACTTTTAATAATGACGTAGATGTAATTAAGATTTTTGATGACATTTACTTGATGTTTACAGGAGTAGAAAGGCAAGGGTCAAACATTCTAGAGTTGTCGTATGCAATAGGTCTTCCTCTAGGTATTCTTATTTTTTATAGTCACTTTTCTAAGGCGAAAATTGGGATTGACCCAACGCCTATGCAAGTCCAAATGCGTTTATATGAGGAAGATGTGGATACGACAATAATTGAAAATGCAAATAGGGAAGGGAAAACTTTTGATGTTAATTAAGCAATTATTGTTTGCCTTTATAGGTTTGGCAGCTGGATTTGCTATAGCAGGAGGACTTTTCGCATTTATAACTTGGATTGGTTTAATTACGCGGTTGGCAACAAAGACTAATACTGCAGTTCATATTAAACTCTTTGAGGATATGGTTTTACTTGGTGCAGGTATTGGGAACTTGCTTTACCTATATAAATATAATATTCCACTTGGTATACCTGGAATAATTATATATGGACTTTTTTCAGGTATGTTTGAAGGTTGTTTAGCAGTGGCTTTGGCCGAAGTAATACAGACTTTCCCTATCTTTGTAGGAAGGGCAAAAATAAAGATAGGATTTCCATATATTTTATTAAGTCTAGCCATAGGTAAGGGTGTAGGAACTATTATACAGACATTCTTTTAGGAGGTGATTACTATGATGTCTAACAAGGCTGTAAGTGCGGCAGATGTTGCTATGGAAAAGGATCAAAAGTTAAGAGAATATAAGTATAATCAATATGTTAAGGATAAAACTCCAACAGCAAGTATAGGAGTTAATGTATTAAATGCTTTTTGGGTTGGAGGAAGTATATGTACATTAGGTCAGTTTTTAACAAATATGTTTATGAAATATGGGGCTAGTGAGCAATTGGCCGCTTCATATACCATTTTAAGTCTGATATTTTTATCTGCTCTTTTTACTGGCCTTAATGTTTATGGGAAAATCACTAACTTTGCTGGTGCAGGAACAGTGGTACCAATAACTGGTTTTGCTAACTCGGTGGCAGCTTGTGCCATTGAATATAAAAAAGAAGGACAAGTATTTGGGATAGGGTGTCAGATATTTACTATAGCAGGACCTGTTATATTATATGGAACAGTATCATCGTGGATTTTAGGAGTAATATATTATATTTTGAAAACTATAGGAGTGGTGTAAGATGGCTTCAGATGGTAGAACAGAATTTAAATACGAGCAAACACCTATATTTAATAAAATGACAGGTAAGCAAAGTATACTCTTTGAAAACCCTCCTTTTATAATAGCTGAGTCATCTGTAGCAGGAAAAAAAGAAGGAGAGGGTCCACTAGGGGCTTATTTTGATGAGATAGTCGAAGATGGATACTTTGGAGGAACTTCCTGGGAGGAAGCTGAGAGTAAGTTTTTAAATAGGGCTGCAAAGCTAGTAATAAAAAAGGCCAACTTAAAAAATAGTGACATAAGGTATTTGATTGGTGGAGATTTGTTGGGACAACTAATATCAACTTCATTTGGTGTTACTGATTTAGAAATCCCCTTACTTGGAGTCTTTGGTGCTTGCTCTACTATGGGAGAAGCAATGATTATAGGTTCTACATTAGTAGATGGTGATTATGCAGATAAGACTATTGCTATTACATCAAGCCATTTTGCAAGTGCAGAAAAGCAATTTAGGTTTCCATTAGGTTATGGAAACCAAAGGGCTCCATCAGCATCATGGACAGTAACAGGAAGTGGAGCCGTTATTATTGCAAAGGATTCTCCTCCAAATAGAAAGGTAAAGATAAGAATCAAGGGTGCTACAATAGGTAAGATTGTTGACTATGGAATAAAAGACAATTCTAATATGGGAGCATCTATGGCACCAGCTGCTACTAATACAATAAGTCAAAACTTGAAGGACCTAAATGTCCAACCAGGTTACTACGACAAAATTATTACTGGTGATTTAGGCCATGTAGGGTCTGATATCTTAATAGACCTACTAAAACAAGAAGGATATGATATATCTTCTAATCACATGGATTGTGGGATTGAGATATTTGATAAGGATACACAAGATACTCATGCTGGTGGAAGTGGTTGTGCATGTAGTGCTATTACTTTTACAAGTTATGTATTAAAGAAAATGAAGGAAAAAGAGTGGAAGAGAGTACTATTTTCTCCTACAGGGTCTTTACAATCTAAGGTTAGTTTTAACGAAGGTCAGAGTATGCCTGGTATAGCCCATGCTGTAATTGTAGAGGCAGAGTAAAAGGTAAATAGTCCATTTTGTAAGTGTAGCTATAAACTAGAATATTTTGAAATAAGGAGACAAAACTATGGATTATATTATAGCTTTTATAGTAGGTGGAATAATTTGCGCAATAGCACAAATACTAATGGATACAACTAAATTAATGCCAGGTAGAATTATGGTTATACTAGTGTGTTCAGGGGCGGTACTTGGGGCAATAGGCATATATCAACCCTTTGCCCAGTGGGCAGGAGCAGGTGCTACAGTACCCCTATTAGGCTTTGGTAACACTCTATTTCAAGGTGTAAAAAAATCTATTGACCAGGCCGGTTTTATAGGTTTATTTAGAGGTGGGTTTACAGCAATGGCAGTAGGAGTTTCAGGAGCTCTGATTTTTGGATATTTAGCCTCTTTAGTTTTTGATCCCAAGATGAAGGATGAGTAAGTTAGATATTTCAAACATTTATATACTTATATATTAAAATTAAATAGAGATTAAATATTAGTAATTATATGTCTTATATAGAGTTATATCTTAAATAACTATTTATCCTGTTAAAAATCTTTTTATAAGTATATAAATGTTTTTAATATAGATAAAGGACATTAGGTATAGCTAAATACCTAATGTCCTTATTAATATTTGAATATTTTAATATTATATAAAATCAATAATTAAACTAAAAATTAAAATTAAGGGTTAGTACCATTACCGTTACCATTACCGTTACCATTACCGTTACCATTACCGTTACCATTACCGTTACCATTACCGTTGCCATTATTTCCACCATTTTGACCTGTTGGACTACTTGGTTGGGTGCTAGTAGGAGGCTCAACACTTGGATTAGTAGGTGAGACAGTAGGGTCTGTTGAACCTGGTGAAGGGAATAGGTTGTCAAAGAAGTCAGTTATAGGATTGTGAACGTTACAAACCTCATTGTTTTCAGGTAAGATAAACTCGGTGTCTTTAGTAGTTTTTTCATAATTTTCATCCTTTACTAAGTAAACCGTTTCTTTAACTGAGCTATCTGGACAGTAGTCATTAGCTATTTTACCAGTATCCTCACATAACCTAACCTTAACGTGAACATCACACACTTCTTTTGGAACGGTACCCTTTGCAAAATACTCAGTTTTTACGGTAGAACCACCTACATAATGGTCACATAAGCCTTCTACAGCAAGTTTACCACTCTTAGTACAAATCTTAGCAGTAACAACTGAATCAGGTCTTTCGAATTCTACTGGTTCTAAACCATAGAACTCATGTACACTTTCCATTATGGTTCTCCATATATTCTTTTGATAGTCTTTCTCCTCTTGGTCATAGTTATTATCAAAGCCTGACCAAATACTAGCTGTATAATAAGGAGTAAAACCAGAAAACCATAGGTCAATATCATTAGTTGTAGTACCAGTCTTACCAGCTATAGGCATGTTAATTTTCTTGAACCTATATGCTGAACCTGTACCACCTGAATTAGTAAGAACTTCACGAAGGGCATCTGTTAATAAGAAAGATGTAGATTCCTTCATAACCTGTTTAGTTCTTGGTGTATTATCTATTAGAACCTTACCATTATGGTCAACGACCTTAGTATAGTAAGTAGGTTCGATATACATTCCCTTATTAGCAATAGCTGCAAAAGCAGCAGTCAGTTCATCATTATACACACCCTCATATGTACCTCCTAAGGCTAGAGGAGGAACGGCATCGTTAACAGGGTCTAGGGTTGTAAACCCAAGATTATCTGGTCCTAAATAATTCATAGCAACTTCTGGTGTAACTTCCATTAAGGTCTTAACAGTTACTATATTCATAGAACGATATAGACCTCTTCTTAGGGTAGTAAGACCTTCATATTGCTTATACCAGTTATTAACTTCACGTCCGTTTGGATAGTTATAAGGAGCGTCATCAATTACAGTGGCCAGGGTCATATCAGCTGAATCTAGAGCAGGTAGATAGGCTGCTAAAGGCTTAAAGGTTGAACCAGGTTGTCTCTTAGCGCTAGTAGCTCTGTTAAGAGTACGGTTACCTGTTTTTGGTCCCCTACCACCTGCTATACCTACTACATGACCTGTACTTTGGTCCATAATTACAAAGGAAGATTGGGGCTGAATAACCAAATCATAGTTCTCACCCAGTATTGTATCTCCGTCTTCTACAACTACATCCTTAAAGGCTTCTATAAAGAAACTAGCATGTTCTTTTCTTGCTAAATAAAGAGTAAACTTAGGTTTAGAGTTTAGGAAACTTTCCAACTCTTCCTCATCAAACTTATTTCTTAATTCCTCAGAGTTTTCATAAATTTGCAATATGTTATTATCTTTAAAGAATTGTTCAAAATCATGAGGTTGATAATGAATTGTTTCCCCATTTTTCTTTTGAACAGACAAGCGGTAATCTTGTAACTCCCAGTAAGAATACTTACCTAATTGTCCCTTATTAAAGCCCTTGTAGTTCCAAGAGTAACCATCATATAAGGGTGGGAAATTCTCTTCATTAGTATAAACATCATCTATAATCTTTTGGATGTTGGAATCTAGAGTGGTATAAATACTTAAACCACCACTATATATAGCATTACTTGCCTGGGCTTTAGTATATCCAATCTCTACAAGACCATTTTGCACTTGTTCAATAATCTCATCAACAAAATATGTGTTATAGGCATCAACACCTAATTCTTCATTAACAAGTAAAATCCTATCATATACATCATCTGCTAGGGCAGCATCATACTCTGCTTGGCTACAATATCCAAGTTTTAACATATTCTTTAAGACATTAGCACGTCTTTCAGCATTATTATCAGGATAATTAATAGGATTTAAATTAGTAGGTGACTGGGCAATAGCAGCGATTACAGCTGCTTCTGATAGGGTTAGCCTACTTACATCCTTGTTAAAGTATCTATTAGATGCAGTTTGAACACCATAGGTTCCAGCCCCTAAATTAATCGTATTTAGGTAGTATTCAAGGATTTGGTCCTTGTTCATTTCTTGTTCTAGCTTTATAGAAAGCTGTTGTTCTTGAATCTTTCTTATGAACTTGTCAACAAAGTTAGTCTCAGCACCGCCATCAAAAACTTGATTTTTGATAAGCTGCTGGGTTATTGTACTTGCACCTTGGTCAAATTCACCTTGTTTAACACCAACAAAAAAGGCCCTAAAAATACCTTTGACATCTATACCATTATGGTCATAAAATCGCTCATCTTCAATAGCGATAACAGCCTTTTGTAATACCTCAGGTATCTGGTCTATAGTTACATATTCGCGGTTTGAACCTGCACCAACGAGTGTCTCTATTAAATTACCATCTTTATCGTAAATACTAGTCTTATATCCAGTTGGAACAACACTAATTTGGTCTATTTGTGGAGCTCCGTCTAGAATTCCTCTTACTAATCCTAAACCAGCTATTCCACCTAGAACAGCAATTGATATTATAAAAATCACCAACAAACGAAATATATTAACTTTTGCTTTTGAAGCAACTTTTGCTGAGTTTGATTTCACTTGTTGATGTTTCTTGGTTATTCCATTCTTACTTAGGTCCATAATATACCTCCTTCATTCTGATATTATAGCAAATAGCACTTATAAAATAAAGCAAAAGTTGTAATTGCCAATTATTATAAACTATGGTAAGGCTAAGCTCTATGAGTCAAATAGAAGGAGTTTTCCAGAATCTGTGGAATAGTATATTTCAGATTTTGGAGTTATTTCTATACTAGCACTAGTAGCTTCTAATAGTTCTTTCTTTATTTTATCTGTAGTATCAGCAGGCGATACATAAGTAATTTCTACTGAATCTGTATAAATAGTATCTAGTATAGGAATTTGGTTTTCTGCCAGGATATACTGGACCTTTCCAAGGCTTGTGTAATCCATTTTTAGGTGGATTTTGTTGCCCTTGTGTTTTTCAATGATAGTAGAGTGCATTAAGCCCTCTTTTGTAGCATCAGAATATGCCCTAACAAGACCGCCAGTTCCTAGTAAGGTACCACCAAAGTATCTAGTTACAACAGCAACCACATTATGAAGTTTTTCACCAAGAAGAACATCAAGCATTGGTAGACCAGCGGTTCTTGAAGGTTCTCCATCATCGCTAAATCTTGTAATCTCATTATTTTCACCAATTATGTAGGCAGAACAGTTATGGGTTGCATTGTAATACTTTTTCTTCATATCATCTATAAAAGCAATAGCTTCTTCTTCTGTATTTACTGGGGCAATAGTGGCTATAAACTTTGATTTCTTAACTTCTATCTCCCCTTGACCGCCCTTATATACGATTTTGTAACTACTAATGAAAATCATCTCCTTTTGCTGATACATCATCTTGTTGTATCCCTAGTTTTATTTTGTTATAATATTTTTATAATTAACAAATATTAAATTCTTTAGAATATTTTATAGGAAAGAGGTATTCATGAATAAGTTAAAGAGAATACTAGCAATGTTAGTTGCTATAACCCTTGTTTTATTATACATAGTAACCTTTATATTTGCACTTATAGACTCTGTCCATGCAGATGCTTTATTTAAGGCAAGTCTATTCTCTACCTTTGCTGTTCCAATTTTTATTTATGCAATTATGTTAGTTTATAAATTAAGTAAGGACAGGTCTAAAGAAGAGGATAGGGAGTAGTATCTATAATTAGACTTATTCCTCTGCCTCTTCAATAAGTCTTTGCAAATGTTCCTTCATTTTTTTCTCATAACCTTGATTAGTTAGATTATAGAAGGTACGATTTTTTAGTTCATCAGGTAGATATTGTTGCTTAACATAGTGGTTTTTATAGTCATGGGCATACTTGTAGCCGATACCATGACCTAGCTTATGGGCTCCCTTATAGTGGGCGTCCATCAAATGGCTAGGTATCTTACCTGTTACCTCTTCTTTTACAACCCTTAGGGCCTCATCTATAGCCAAACATGCTGCATTACTTTTTGGAGCACAGGCAACATATGCAGCCGCCTGGGCAAGTATAATTCTTGCTTCTGGAAGTCCTATCCTCTCTACTGCCTGGGCTGCACTTGTAGCAACTACTAAGGCATTAGGGTCAGCATTACCAACATCTTCTGCAGCATGTATCATAATTCTTCGTGCAATGAACTTAATATCTTCACCTGCATATAACATTCTAGCCAAATAATAAATAGTGGCATCAGGGTCTGAACCTCTCATACTTTTAATAAAGGCAGATATAGTATCATAATGATTATCCCCAGTTTTATCATATCTAATAACCCGTTTTTGAATACACTCACTTGCAACATCAAGTGTAATATGAATAAATCCATCATCTGACCTTTCGGTAGTAAGAATTCCAAGCTCTATGGCATTAAGGGCAGTTCTAGCATCTCCATTGGCAAGGTCAGCTAAGAAGTCAAGAGCATCCTCAGCAATTCTTGCCTTATAGGCACCCATTCCCTTTTCACTATCATTAATAGCTCTAAGTATCAATTTCTTTATATCATCTTTAGACAAAGGATGAAGTTCAAATATTATTGATCTAGATAAAAGGGCTCCATTTACTTCAAAGTAAGGATTCTCTGTAGTAGCCCCTATTAGAATAAGGGTACCATCCTCTACAAATGGAAGAAGGTAATCTTGCTGTCCCTTGTTAAATCTATGGATCTCATCTATAAATAGAATGGTTTTCTTTCCGTACATACCCATGTTTTCTTTGGCATCCTTGACAACTAATTCCATATCTTTCTTACCTGCAGATGTAGCATTAATCTGCTTAAAAGTTGCACTAGTAGTTGAAGCAATAACCCTTGCAAGAGTAGTTTTTCCTGTTCCTGGAGGGCCATAGAATATTACAGAGTTAAGCTTGTCTGCCTTAATTGCACGGTAGAGTAACTTATCTTTACCAATTATATGCTCCTGGCCAACAACCTCATCAAGATTAGTTGGGCGCATTCTTGCTGCAAGAGGAGATTCTGTTTTAATTTTTTGTTCTCTCATATATTTAAATAAATCCATTTGATTAATTCCTTCCCATTTGTCTTAAAAGTAATAATAAGAGTTAATAGTTTAATGTCTAATTAATATACATTGTACTATCTAGCTAGGGCTTGGTCAACAAATGAAAGTAATAAAGAAAGGGCCTATAAAAGCAATATAAGGAGTTAAAGAGAGTTAATTAAGTATCCAATAAATATCCAAATCTAAGTAAAGTAAATACTAGAAAAACATTAGTTTAGGTGTTATAATTAATCACTAAAAAAGACCTAAATAGTTGGCTAGGAATTTGAAGTATATAACAAGTAATAAACCTTTCCACAATTTTAGCAGTACTGTGATGAGGAGGAATATCATGGCTGAAAATGATGTAATACTAAGTAAAACAGTACTAGAAGAACTTACAAGGCTTTATGAAATCTTACCAGTTGCTATTTCGGTATATGAGTATAGGGCTGGAAAGTGGAAGGTCCAGTATTTTAATGAACTTATGTGTAAGCTTACTGGATATTCACGGGATGAATATGAGCATAAAGTAAGGGATAATCCATGGGAACTAATTTATGAAGAGGACATAAGACTCCTATGTCAAAAATTAGATGATTTACTTGAAGAGGGTGGTGTGGTATATCAGCAGTGTAGGATAAAAGGGAAAGAAGGCAAGCAGGTAGTTAACATATGGTCTAAAATTATTGGGACCAAGGGGGAATCTGCTTTAGTACATAGTGTATATGCTGATATAACTGATACTTATGATACTATTCAAAAGTTACTTATAGAAAAAGAAGATAATAGGATTATTAATGGACTTTTAGAAAGGTCTAAGCAGTACATATTTAAATACTACTTCAATACTGACACATATATATTATGTAGTGATTTATCTAATCAATTTGTCTTCAACGAGAATGATAAATTCACCTTAGAAACTTTTCTAAATACAGATATTATTGCTCCTGAGAGTCTAAAGGATTTAGCTATTTTTTCAGAAACATTAAGTCAGGTATTCCAAACGGGACTACTACAGTAAAGGCAAAAGATGACTTTGGAATATGGCAGTGGTACCGTATTAAATATTATACAGTATTTGATGAGAAGTTAATTCCCAAGTATTCAATTATATACTTTAGGAATATTACAAGCTCACGGCAAAAGAGTATAGAAGCTAAAAGATTCCGTGATTTTTCAATGATTGGTAGCAGTCATATATTTTTTAATGTTACTTATAACCTAAGTTTAGATGAATTTGAGGATATTGATGGAGAACTACCTATTGATTTTGGCTTTAATCCAGACCAGTCCCTAGATAGAAATGTAAGTATAATTGGAGAGAGAATCCATCCACAGGATTTAAGAGATTTCTATAATTTTTTATCTACAAGAAGAATTCTAAGTTCTTTTTCAAAGGGAATCAATAGGGGGACCTGTGATTTTAGGGTGAAGTCATTTAATAAGTATATTTGGGTTAAGATTACCTATCATATACTAGAAGACCCATATAGTGGGAACTTTATACTTTGGTTATCATGTAAAAAGATTGATGACCAAAAGCAATCAGAAATTATCTTAATGACTAATGCCCAAAGAGATGAATTAACGGGAGTATATAACAGGGGAACATTTAGAGAGAAAGTAAGTGAAAAGTTAAGAGATGTAAATGAGGATTACTTCTCCGCTATAATCCTTGCGGATCTTGATAATTTCACCAAAGTAAATGAATTGTTTGGTTACTCTTTTGGTGACAAGGTTATAAGAGATATTGCAAGAACAATGAGATTGATTATTGGAGAAGAGGATGTACTTGGCAGAATAAGTGGAACAAGATTTATATTATATTTACATAATAATCAAGACCTAGAGACTGTAGAAAAGAGGCTCGAATTAATAAGTATGGCTGTATCTCGTGCGACCAATGATTCTTTGAAACTTTCAGTTAGCATGGGGATTTCTCTCTATGGTAAGGATGGTAGAGATATTGATGCCTTATATGAAAAGGCAGACCTAGCCTTATCCTATGCCAAAGAAACAGGTAGGAACAAATATATCTTTTATAAAGAAAAGCTAAAAAAACCTCCAATTAATAATTTAGCGCTTACTAAAGAGTTTAAGCAAGAAGAATATAACAATATAAGTGTTGACATAAGAACTTTCGGGTATTTTGATGTATTTATTAATGGTCAGGCCATTTTAATACCTCATGGAAAGGCAAAAGAATTACTAGCCCTATTAGTCCATAGAAGGGGTGGCTTTGTTACTCCACAAGAAATAATTGCCCATTTGTGGGAAGATGAGGAAGCCAATAAGGTTACAATGGCCCGTGTTCGTAAAGTTTTTATGCTTCTTAGGGATACCCTTAAAGAATATGGGGTAGAAGAAATTATAGAATCAAATAAGGGAGCTAGACGAATAGTTCCTGAGAGAGTCAATTGTGATTTATACAACTTCTTATCAGGGGATATAAAGTATTCTAACCTTTTTAAGGGATATTACATGCTTAATTATAGTTGGGGAGAATTTGCTATGGCAGAGTTAGAACAACAGGATGAGACTTATAGAATGTTAAGAGAGGAACCTAGCTAATAAGTAGCTAAGTTTTTAATTGAAGTAAAAATTAAAAGACCACATATTAAAACAACACTAAACTAAGTGTGGAAAGGTTTTAATATGGTGGTCTTTTTTTGTTTATATAATTTCGTAAGAATTTCTTAAGAATTAGAACGCAAAAGTAACGCAAAAAGAACATACATGGAACTAAAAAAACCGGGATAGGAACACACGATAATTATAATAGACTTAAGAAGTTTAAAAATTGTTTTAATTATCTAGTTACATGTTGGATTAAGTTGATTTTGATTTTTAGGAGGGTGGTGCTGCTTTTAGAAAACTACTACCAGAAAGGAGGCGAAATAATGTGAAGAGAGGTTATAAAAGTAGAAAGTCA
>JAAYRG010000067.1 GCA_012518885.1 Clostridiales bacterium
AGCTTCTAAAGATAAGACAGCAGAAGTTAAAAAGTCTAAAGAAACTTTAGTTAAAGAAGAAACTAAGAAAGTTGTTTCAGACAAGAAAGCTTCTGTAGAAGATAAAAAAGAGGCTAAAGAAGGTGCAAAAGATAATCTATCTAAGGAAAAAGCACCTAAAGAAAAAGTATCTAAAAAAGAAGAACATGGTAAGAAGCCAGTAAAGGAAGAGCCTAAGAAAAAGACTTCCGATAAAAAAGTAACAATTGATCTAGATGATAAGGATTTAGGAAAATATAAATGGAATTAAATAATTTTAATATTAAAAGAGAGTCTAAGGACTCTCTTTTAAAAAAAGATAATATAGGTAGTTCTCTTATTCCCATAACAGATAAGGAATTTGAGGCTCTTGCAAGATTTATTAAGAGCAATTATGGTATAAATCTAAAAGAAGAGAAAAAATCTCTAGTTATGGGAAGACTTCGTAATGTCCTTCATCAAAAAAACATGAAGACTTTTTCTGAATATTTAGATTATGTTTTTAATGACAAAAGTGGTGAAGCAGTATCAGAGCTAGTTAATAGAATCACTACAAATCACACCTATTTTATGAGAGAATCAAAACACTTTGAATTTTTTGGGGACCAAGTTTTGCCTTATTTAAAAGAAACTGTAACAGATAAGGATTTACGAATTTGGTCTGCAGGATGTTCAACAGGAGAGGAACCTTATACCCTTGCTATGATTATTGATGAGTTCTTTGGCAAGGAGAAATACCTATGGAATACTCAAATACTAGCAACAGACCTATCTAGCCAAGTTTTAGAGGTTGCTAAAAAGGGTATATACAGTAATGATAGTATTTCAAAGATGCCTCATGATAAGAGATTAAAATACTTTAACAAGATATCTGATGATAATAGCCAAATAGTTGATAAAATACGAAAAGAAGTAATATTTGCGAGACTAAATTTAATGAATGAAAGATTTCCATTCAAAAAGAAATTCCATGCTATCTTCTGTAGGAATGTGATGATATACTTTGATTCAAAGACAAAGATGGAATTAGTTAATAAATTCTATGAAATTACAGAACCAGGCGGATATCTTTTTATAGGACATTCAGAATCATTAATTAGAAACCAAACAAAATACAAGTATGTGATGCCGGCGGTATATAGAAAAGAATAGTATAGGTTAGGTGAAAGAAAAGAATTGAAAAATAAAATACGAGTTTTAGTAGTGGATGATAGTCTCGTATTTCGAGAGCTAATATCAAGGGGAATATCATCAGATCCTTCAATTGAAGTAGTTGCAAAAGCAGTAGACCCATATGATGCAAGAGATAAGATAATTGAGTTTGAGCCTGACGTAATGACTTGCGATATTCAGATGCCTAAAATGAATGGTATTGATTTTGTAAGGCAACTACTGCCTCAATACCCTCTTCCTGTAATAGTTGTAAGTACGGTTAGTGAAGCAGTAATTGATGCCATGAATGTAGGTGCTGTAGATTTTGTTCAAAAGCCGGATACGAACTCTAAAGATGCCATCACTTCATTTATAGAAAACCTTACGTCAAAGGTAAAAATAGCTGCTAATGCTAAAATCAATCCGATGACAGGAAAGCCTGTACAAGGCATAGCTGCAGTAAAGAAAGAAAAAACATATGATAGCAAGTTGTTAAATAAGGTTATAGCCATTGGGTCTTCTACTGGGGGTACACAGGCAATAACCCAAATACTTAAGGATACACCAGTAGATATACCTGGTATAGTTATAGTCCAGCATATTCCACCAGGCTTCTCAAAAATGTTTGCAGATAGACTTAACCAAATTACGAATTTCACAGTAAAAGAAGCAGAACCTGGTGATATTATAGAACCGGGCAAGGTATTAATAGCCCCGGGAGATAAGCATATGCGAATCAAAAAATTAGGAAGTAGATACTCCGTAGTATGTTTTAGTGCAGACAAGGTAAATGGTCATAGACCATCTGTTGATGTTTTGTTTGAATCTGTAGCGGAAGCCTATAAGGGTAATGCTATAGGAGTAATTCTAACAGGAATGGGTAATGATGGAGCTAGAGGTCTTTTGACCATGAAAAAATATGGGGCAAAAACTGTTGGACAAGATAAAGAATCTAGTATAGTTTATGGTATGCCTAGAGTAGCATATAATTTAGGAGCTGTAGAAAAGCAGGTTCCTTTAGATAAAATACCTAATACCCTTGTAAACCTTATAAAAAGTATGAAATAGAAGACATAGGGACGGAGTTCTTGAACTCCGTCCCTATGTCTTTTTTAAAGAAATAAAATAAAACCCCAAGCTAGGTTGAAAGATTTACGAAAAAGGGTTAAAATATATCAATACATTGTATAGTAATTGTCCAAGGAGGGATTATCATTGACTTGTATTGATTTTGAAAAGCAAATTATGCCGTTTATCAATAAAGAATTAGATGATGACGAGTTAGATGATTTCCTTGCCCACTTAAAAACTTGCCCAGAATGTATGGAGGAGTTAGAGGTCTATTACACTCTGATAACTAGTATGAAGCAGTTAGATGAAGATAAGGACCTATCAAGTGACTATCGTAAGGACCTATTTCATCTATTAGAAAAGACTGAAGAACATATTAATAGTAAGAAACTAAGACAAGGACTTAAGAGAGTATACCTTGTCATAATTATTGGAATAATAGCAGTTACTTCTACCTATAGGTTTGGTGAATACGTTGTGGAGGATGTTATACACAAGGCAAGCGTAAGTGATTTCATGCCAGATAATGTTAACCTAATAGATAGTAATGATGTGCCCCTTGTATTTAAAGAGCAACTTCCTAGTATTTATATGTATTTAAGAGAAACTAATAGAGAAGGGGCCTTAAGTATGGCTGAGTATTATGGAGATATAATTTGGGACAATATGATTATACAAAAGGAATTCGGTCAGACGAACAAGCCACCTAGTTGGACAATTTTAAACTATTAACAAGATGATGTAAGGAGACTTTATGGATAAAAAATTAGTATTAATTGATGGATTTAGCATATTATTTAGAGCATTTTATGGTTTGCCTGGACTAACTAATTCTAAGGGAGTCCCAACTAATGCAGTTTATGGTTTTCTAAATATATTATTTAAGATTATTGATGAGGAAACACCAGATTATCTAACTATTGCCTTTGATACTGATAAGCCAACCTTTAGGCATGAAATGTATGAAGAATACAAGGGTACTAGAAAACCTGCTCCAGATGAACTAAAGGCTCAGATACCTATAGTTAAGGAAACTCTTAGGGCTATGGGAATATCTATTGTTGAAAAGGAAGGATATGAGGCTGATGATATAATTGGTACCCTTTCAAAAAGAGGAGACACCAATGGATATAAGGTTACTGTTGTATCAGGTGACCGTGACCTGCTTCAATTAGCTACTGATAGGATTAAAATCCGTATCCCAAAAACTAAGGGTACAGGAACTGAGATAGAGGATTACTATGCTAAGGATGTTAAGGATAAGTACCAAGTAACACCAAGTGAGTTTATTGATGTTAAAGGACTTATGGGTGATACTTCTGATAATATCCCTGGAGTGCCTGGTATAGGCGAAAAAACAGCCACCAAAATCATTATGGAATTTGGTTCAATAGAGAACGCCTATGCTAATATTGATGAGATAAAACCAAAAAGGGCAAAAGAGAACCTTTTAGCTAATTATGATATTGCCCTAAAGAGTAAGGAACTAGCCACAATTATTACAGATTGTGACCTAGACTATAATATTGAAGATGCAAGAATCGGTGACTTATATAATGAAGATGTGTTTGTTATTTTCAAGAATCTTGAATTTAACAACTTCTTAAGTCGCTTTGATATAGAGGCTAATTCATATGAAAAGATTGAAGATAACTTTAAATATATTAAAAGTAAAGACGAAGTAGACAAAATCATTGCAGACAAATTAAGAAGTATCGATGACCCGAACAAAGAAAAGTCCTTAGTAGGGCTAAAAGTAATCTATGAAGGAGGTCTAGCCCTAGGCCTATCAATTACTTTCTCTAAAAAGGACGTATACTTTATTGAAATTAACGAGGTTATATCTAAAGAATATATTAGAGATATAATAGTTAACCTTATAAATCATGATTTCACTATTAGTACAATTGATTTAAAGGATCAACTAGGTCTAATAAAGGCTAGTAAGGACGATAAAGTATATGACCTTGGAATTGGCGCTTACTTGCTAAACCCATCTAAGTCTACTTACTTCTTTGATGATGTGGCAAGAGATTACCTAAATATGACCCTAAGGTCACAAAAGGATATATTTGGCAGGATGTCATTAAAGAAAGCCATGGTTGAGAAAACAGATGATTTCCTTCTTTATGTGGCCTACGAAAGTTATGTATCTTTTGCGGCCTATGATATTATTATCAAGGAATTAAAAGCTTCAAAAATGTATGATCTTTATATAAATATAGAAATGCCTCTTATTTATACCCTTAATGATATGGAAAAATGGGGTATAAAGGCTGATAAAGAAGCCCTAGGTGAATATGCTAATAAGCTAGGCCTTAGGTTAGAAGAACTTGAAAAGGAAATATATGGCCTTGCAGGAGAAGAGTTTAATATAAATTCTCCAAAGCAATTAGGAGTAATCCTATTTGAAAAGTTAAAACTACCATTTGCTAAAAAGACAAAGACAGGTTATTCAACAGCAGCAGATGTCTTAGATAAGTTAGTTGACCACCATCCAATTATTAATATGGTTTTAGAATATAGGCAACTAGCAAAATTAAAATCAACCTACGCTGATGGTTTGGCTACTTATATAGAAGAAGATGGAAGAATTCATAGTAAGTTCAACCAGACAATAGCTGCAACAGGCAGAATCTCTAGTACTGAACCTAACCTTCAGAATATTCCTATTAGGATGGAGTTAGGTAGAGCGATTAGAAAGGTCTTTACTCCTGAGGAAGGTTTTGTTTTTCTTGATGCGGACTACTCTCAGATTGAACTTCGTGTCCTTGCCCATATGTCTGCTGATGAAAATCTTATTGAAGCCTATAACCAAGAAGAGGATATTCATAGAATTACAGCTTCAAAGGTATTTCATACCCCTCTTAATGAGGTAACACCTTTACAAAGAAGTAATGCAAAGGCAGTTAACTTTGGAATTATATATGGAATCAGTTCCTTTGGCTTAGGCCAGGACCTTAACATTTCAAGGAAAGAGGCAGAAGAATATATAGACCAATATTTTAAGACCTATCCTAAGATAAAAGAATTCCTTGACGGGTTAGTAGAACAAGGTAAGGAATTAGGCTATGTGACGACTATATTTGGAAGAAGAAGACCTATTCCTGAATTAAAGTCCTCGAATTTTATGCAAAGAAGCTTTGGCGAGAGAATTGCTATGAATTCACCAATTCAGGGTACAGCTGCTGATATAATTAAAATTGCCATGAACCGTGTAAATGAAGAATTAAAAGCTAGAAACTTAAAGTCAAGGCTTATTTTACAAGTTCATGACGAACTTTTAATCGAAGCAAAGAATGAAGAAATAGAAGAAGTAAAGGAAATATTAATAAGCGAGATGAAGAATGCTGCCAATCTTTTAGTGCCTCTTGAAGTTGAGTTTAGTATAGGAACAGACTGGTATGAGGTAGGTTAGGTGAAAACAGTGAGAGTTGTTGGTATAACTGGTGGAGTAGGCAGTGGCAAGTCCACAATATCTAAACTTTTAGAAGAAAGATTTGGCGCATATATAATTAGTACTGATAAAGTAGCCCATGACTTGATGGAAAAGGGCGGAATATCATTTAACTTAATTGTTGAATATTTTGGAAGGTCTATTTTGGATGATAATGGAAACATAGACCGTAAGAAGTTAGGAGCAGTTGTATATAATAACAAGGCCCAATTAGAAAAGCTTAACTCATTTACCCATCCCTTTGTTCTTAAGGAAGTACAAAGGCTAATAAAAGAAAAAGCTAGGGCAAACTACAAGCTTATTTGTATTGAGACAGCCCTACCAATAGAGGCTAAACTTGATAAGATGTGTGACATGATTTGGTATATTTATACTCCAGAAGATGTTAGAGTTTCTAGACTTAAAAAGTCTAGAAACTATTCTGACGAAAAAATTAGGGCTATTATGGACAAGCAGCTAAGTGATAAGGAGTATAGAAAACATTCTACTCATGTAGTATTAAATGTAGAAGACAAGGACCAAATCATTAATCAAATAGATGAAATATTAGAAGATACTAAAGAAGAAAAACTATAATGAAACTTGAATGACTATTACTTAAACAATGTTTTAGTAACTTTATAATTAGGAAGGATTTTATATGGAAATATGTAGCCTTGCTAGTGGCAGCAGTGGAAACTGTAGCTACATAGGCAATAGAAACACGAACCTCTTAGTAGATGCAGGAATAAGCTGTAAGAGAATAGAAAATGGACTAAAAAGTATAGATATTGACCCTTCGAAAATCGATGGGATCTTAATTACCCATGAACATACTGACCATATTAATGGTGCGGCGACCATGTCAAAAAGATACAATATACCGGTTTATGGGACAAGAGAAACACTAAGTGCAATAATTGCAAAATCCAAATATGCACATTTGGCAAACCAGCAACTAGTTGCAATAGAGCCTGATAAAGAGTTTGCTATAAATGATATAATAATAGAGCCCTATTCTATTTCCCATGATGCTATCAATCCGGTATGCTATACCTTTAAATCAAATGGCAAAAAGATTGGAATGGCAACTGACTTGGGAGAATTTACGGATTATACCGTATCAAAATTAGAATCATCAAATATATTATTTATGGAAGCTAACCATGATGAAAACATGTTAATGGTTGGTTCTTACCCATACTATCTAAAAAGAAGAATTAGTAGTAATAAGGGACATTTATCTAATGAAACTTCAGCAAGTTTATTAGCTAGATTGTTTCATGATAAGTTGCAACATATATCACTTGTTCACCTTAGCCAAGAAAACAATCTCGAAGACTTAGCCTATGAGACAGTGAAATTAGAACTTTCAAAACGTACAAGTCCTAAGCATATTGACTCAATCCTAAGTGTTGCAAAAAGAGATGTACATAGTGAAGTATTATATGCTATATAAACATAATTTAAATCGGCAAGGTTAATAAGCAGTAATCACCTAGTTGCCGATTAATATATAGATGAGAGGTAAGGAAGGAAATGAATAAAACAATTATTACAGTTATAGGTAAGGACAGAGTGGGAATTATCGCAAAAGTATGTACATACTTAGCAGAATGCAACATTAATATCCTTGATATTTCCCAAACAATTGTAAACGGTTATTTTAATATGATGATGATTGTAGATACTACTAATTCTTGCAAATCTTTTGATGAGCTTGTAAGCGACCTTGAAAGGGTTGGTATGGAAACAGGGGTATCTATAAAAGCACAACATGAAGATATTTTCAGCAAAATGCATAGACTATAAGGAGTAATTGGATGATTAATTTAAATGAAGTAGAACAAACCAATCGTATGATCGAGCAAGAAAGTCTTGATGTTAGAACCATTACTCTTGGCATTAGCTTGCTTGATTGTATCAGTAATAGGTTAGATGAATTAAATAAAAATGTTTACAATAAAATTACTACAGTGGCTAAGGACTTAGTTGCTACTGGAGCTGCAATAGAGAGAAAATATGGTATTCCAATAGTTAATAAGAGAATTTCTCTTACCCCTATATCAATCATTGGTGCATCTGCGTGTAAAACCCCAGATGACTTTGTAAGCCTAGCCCAGACAATTGATAGAGCAGCTAAAGAAGTTGATGTAAATTTTGTTGGTGGATATAGTGCTCTAGTATCAAAGGGTATGACTACAGCAGACCTAAACCTGATTAAATCAATACCAAAGGCCCTATCTCTAACAGAGAGGGTTTGTAGTAGTGTAAATGTAGGCTCAACTAAGACTGGTATTGATATGGATGCGGTTAAACTATTAGGTGAAGTAATCTTAGAAACTGCTGAACTTACTAAGGACCAAGATTCCATTGGCTGTGCTAAGTTCGTTGTATTTTGTAATGCTCCAGATGATAATCCATTTATGGCAGGAGCCTTCCATGGTATTACAGAAGGAGATAGTGTTATAAATGTTGGTGTAAGTGGTCCAGGTGTTGTAAAAACAGCAATCGCTAAGGTTCGCGGAGCTGACTTTGGAACACTTTGTGAAACCATTAAAAAGACAGCCTTTCAAATTACTAGGGTGGGACAACTTGTAGCCCAAGAGGCAGCAGAACGTCTTAATGTTCCTTTTGGTATAGTAGACCTTTCATTAGCACCAACTCCTGCAGTTGGAGATAGTGTGGCTGATATTCTTGAAGAGATTGGACTTGAATATGTAGGTGCCCCAGGTACTACTGCAGCCCTTGCCCTACTTAATGACCACGTAAAGAAGGGTGGAGTTATGGCTTCGTCTTATGTAGGTGGCCTAAGTGGTGCTTTTATTCCTGTAAGTGAAGACCAAGGAATGATTAATGCAGTTCAAGCAGGTGCCTTAACAATTGAAAAACTAGAAGCTATGACATGTGTATGTTCTGTTGGACTTGATATGATAGCAATACCAGGAGATACTACAGCTTCTACCATATCAGGAATAATAGCTGACGAAATGGCTATAGGAATGATAAATCAAAAAACAACAGCGGTAAGAATAATACCAGTAAAGGGTAAGAAGGTTGGAGATATAGTTGAATTTGGTGGTCTCTTAGGGTATGCTCCTGTTATGCCAGTAAGCAACTTTAGTTGTGAAGCCTTCATTAATCGTGGTGGAAGAATTCCAGCCCCAATCCACAGTTTTAAAAACTAAAAATTTTCCTAGAAAGGTGGTAGATGAGTATGAAGAATCTATTGCTAGAAAGAGATTATAAAAATATATTTAAGTTCTTTAGTGAGATATCCCAAATACCTCGTGGTTCTCATAACAATACAGCAATTAGTAATTACCTAGTAAACTTTGCTAAAGAAAGAAACTTAGAATATATACAAGATGAATTTGAAAACGTAGTAATAATAAAAGAGGCTAGTCCTGGATATGAGGATGCACCTGCTATTATATTACAAGGTCATATGGACATGGTATGTGAAAAGACTCCAGAATCAAACCATGATTTCTTAAATGATGGAATAGAACTTATAGTAGATGGGGACTACTTACGTGCTAACAATACAACCCTTGGTGCTGACAATGGGATTGCCCTTGCTTATGCCCTTGCCTTCTTAGATGATGAAACATTAAAACATCCAAGACTAGAGGCTGTATTTACTACAGATGAAGAAGTAGGTATGGATGGTGCAATAGGCCTTGATGTATCTAATCTTAAGGCAAAATACCTTATCAATATGGACTCTGGAGAAGAAGGAACCTTGCTAATAAGTTCAGCAGGTGGCCTAACAGCTTCTAATGAAATTCCAGTTAGTCGCTCTAAAGTAAATGGTTTAAAAGTTCAAATAAGTATAAACAAGCTAAAGGGCGGACATTCTGGTGCTGAAATTCATAGGAACCGTACTAATGCTATAAAACTTCTTGGACGTTTATTATTTGAGTTAAAGCAAACATTTGATTATCACTTAATCTCTATTGATGGTGGTCAAAAGGATAATGTTATTCCAAGAGATTCATATGCAGAAATATGTATAGAACCAGACTCCTACGAAGACTTTGTAAAAGCATTAGAAACCGTATCAAATAGATATGTTGAAGAACTATCTCAGTCAGAACCAGACCTAACAATAACTAATAAGGTTCTTGACCATACAGACCATGAATGCTTAGATGAAACATCCTTTAACAATATATTATTCTACTTAATTCATTCTCCAAATGGTGTACTAAAAATGAGTGCAACATTTGAAGGCTTAGTAGAAAGTTCACTAAATGTAGGTGTAATGAGAATAGATTCTGAAAGTGCAGTAATACGCCATTCAGTACGAAGTTCTGTAAACAGCTACAAGAAATTCATTAGTGATCGTTTAGAATCATTAGCACAAGCATGTGGTGGCAGTTACAAGGTTAACGGCCAGTATCCTGCCTGGGAATATAGGCCTCAATCAGAACTTAGAAACCACATGGTTAAGGTATACAAGGAAGTATATGGTAGTGAACCAAAGCTAGAAGCAATACATGCTGGTCTTGAATGTAGTTTCTTTGCAGGAAAGATTGAGGATGTAGATATTGTATCTCTAGGTCCAGATATGTATGATATTCATACACCTAAAGAAAGACTTAATATAGAATCAACCATTAGAGTATACAAATATCTAGAAAAAGTTATCGAAGAAATGTAGAAGACACTGGG
>JAAYRG010000068.1 GCA_012518885.1 Clostridiales bacterium
ATGCTTAATATTATACACTTTCCTACGCTAGTATTATCTAGATCAGGTAAAGGGATCAAAGATGTAATCGTATCTTTCTCTCAGCTGAACTACTCAGCTCTCCCAGTGCTTAATTATTCTTTTGTCTTGTAAATAGGATAACATAAAATATTTAAATATGCAAGATAGACAAATATTATAAAATCATTACCATTTCATCAGGTAAAGAGTTTATCTCTGAATATAATATATCATGAAAATCCATACTTATCTTTTCATCTATATATTTAGGATTTGCTAGTACTAAGCCCTTGCCTCTTCTTATAAAATCCTCTATATCCTTATCATTTAATTTTCTATCAATCATATCTTTAAAGTAGGCTGCCATTTCAAATCTTAGGGTTAGGGATGATTCCTTCATCTCTTCTTCTAACTTTTTTAGAACCCTCCGAAAAACCGAAGACCTTATAACGGCCATATTTAGCCATTCCAAAGTCTAGACCACCTACTCCCACTCTATGGTTCCTGTTGGTTTGTTAGTTAAATCATAAAGAACCCTATTAACACCTGCTACCTCGTTAGTTATTCTATCTGTAATCTTCTCTAAAAGTTCATAAGGTAGGCGTTCAATAGTTGCAGTCATTGCATCTACGGTATTAACTGCACGGATAATAACAGGCCATTCAAAACTTCTTTGATGATTCTTAACACCTACTGTTTTAAAGTCAGGCACAACAGTAAAGTACTGCCATACCTTTCCTTCTAATCCAGCCTTTTTAAATTCCTCACGAAGAATTGCATCAGATTCACGAACCGCTTCTAATCTATCTTCTGTAATTGCACCAAGGCATCTTACACCAAGTCCTGGACCTGGGAAAGGTTGACGGTAAACCATTGATTCTGGTAAGCCTAAGGCTAGACCACAAGCCCTAACTTCATCTTTAAAAAGCATCTTTAGTGGCTCAATAAGTTCAAACTGTAGGTCTTCTGGCAAGCCGCCAACATTGTGATGGCTCTTAACAGCCTTTACTGTTTTAGTCCCTGATTCTATTATGTCTGGATAGATAGTTCCTTGGGCTAAGAAGTCTATACCATTCAACTTACGAGCTTCTTCTTCAAAAATATAAACAAACTCATTGCCTATTATTTTTCTCTTTTGTTCAGGCTCTGCTACACCAGCTAACTTACTAAGGAATCTATCCTTAGCTTGTACATATATAAGGTTTTCTCCCAATCTCTCGCCAAAAACACTTACAACTTCTTCTGATTCACCTTTTCTCATAAGCCCATTATTTACATGAACACAAACAAGATTTTTGCCAATAGCCTCAATTAATAGTGCTGCAACTACTGATGAATCAACACCACCTGATAAAGCAAGAAGAACCTTTTTATCCCCTACTGTATCTTGAATCACTTTAACTTGTTCCTTGATGAAGTTATCAATATTCCAATTCTTTTCAGCCTTACATTCATCAAAAACAAATCTTTCTAAAAGACCAATGAATTCTTCCCTATCTTCTGGCCACTTATCAGACCCTTTATGGTCAACTGAAAGAATAGGAACACCATAGTTATACAGTGCCTCAGATGCATCTATCTCTACTCCATCTACTACTCGGTTTTCTCCACCGTTTAAGATAATTCCCTTAACATTGTCAAGATTATCAAGTTCTTCCTTAGTAAGGTCATGAGGATGTATCTCTGTATACACTCCAAGGGAACGAATCTCTCTTGCAATATCAGTATTCTTTGTACTTCCTAAATCAATAACTAAAATCCTATCTTGTTTCATACTTACCTCCTGGGCTTAACCCAATTCATCTAAAGTTTTTGTATAAGAAGGAAGAAATTCATCTAAGAAAATATCAACCTCTTCCATTCCAAGATTTCTTAATATCTCAAGCGTACTCTTTTTTGCACTTACAAATTCTGTATTACCTGTGTTTTCTTCCTGAATACACTTAATTAATGCTGATATTTTATCAGCTGCCTTAACAAGTTTCCATAGGTATTCATCTTCTTCCTTGGGAAAAAATAAATCTACATACTCCTCTTTCAAATCCTCTGGAAGCATATTAAGTAGTTTAGTAGCCGCTAGCCTTTCTATCTCCTTATATGATCCTTGAATTGCCTTGTTAAAATACTTAACAGGAGTAGGAAGGTCTCCTGTAATTATTTCAGTTGAATCATGATAAAGACCTATAAGAGCAACCTTTTGTTCATTAACATTATTACCAAGTCTTTTATTACTTATTACAGCCAGACAATGGGCTAACATACTTACTTCTAAGGAGTGTTCACTAATGTTCTCAGGAGATGAATTCTTCATCAGTGACCACCGCTTTATATATTTCATTCTTGAAATCATAGCAAAAAAATCACTTGCCAAGGTCATTCCTCCCTTTCTTATACAGCCTTATTCTTGTCTACACTAGTTTTATCTAGTCCAAGTAATGGTCTTAGATACTGGCCTGTATAAGATTCTTTAACTTCTGCAACTTCCTCAGGTGTACCTTTAGCTATAACTGTTCCACCCTTGTCTCCACCTTCAGGTCCCATATCTATAATATAATCCGCTGTTTTAATAACATCAAGATTATGTTCAATTATTACAACAGTATTACCACCTTCGGTTAATCTCTGAATTATATCAACCAACCTATGAACATCTGCAAAATGAAGCCCTGTAGTAGGTTCGTCGAGAATATATATAGTCTTACCTGTACTTCTCTTACTTAGTTCAGTTGCTAGCTTAATTCTTTGGGCCTCTCCACCAGAAAGGGTAGTTGATGACTGACCAAGCTTAATATAGGTTAGGCCAACATCTGCTAAAGTCTTAATCTTTCGGTGAATATTAGGTATAGAACTAAAGAAGTCTAGTGCTTCCTCAACTGTCATATCAAGTACATCATATATGGTCTTACCCTTATATTTTACCTGTAGGGTATCCCTATTATATCTCTTTCCGCCACATACTTCACATGGAACGTAAACATCTGGTAAGAAGTTCATTTCTATTTTTATTATACCATCACCCTTACATGCTTCGCAACGACCACCCTTAACATTAAAACTAAATCTTCCCTTCTTATACCCCTTCATCTTTGCATCAGGTGTTAGGGAGAATAGTTCTCTTATATGGTCAAATACGCCTGTATAAGTAGCTGGATTAGACCTTGGAGTCCTTCCAATAGGTGACTGGTCTATATTGATTACCTTATCTAGCTTGTCTATGCCTTCAATATCCTTATGGGCACCTGCTTGCAGTGTCCTTGCCCTATTTAATTCGGTAGCTAGCTTCTTGTATAAAATCTCATTAACTAATGAGCTCTTTCCTGAACCAGACACACCTGTTACACAGGTCATTACACCAAGAGGAATATTAACATTAACATTCTTTAAGTTGTTTGCCTTCGCACCTTTTATCTTCAGGAAGCCTGTTGGTTCTTTTCTACTTGTTGGTACTGGTATCTTAATACGGCCACTTAAATATTCACCTGTAATTGACCTTGGTTCAATAATTATATCGTCTACACTACCAATTGCAACAACTTCTCCACCATACTTACCCGCACCTGGTCCAATATCTACTACAACATCAGCCTCTCGCATGGTTTCTTCATCGTGTTCTACTACAATTAGTGTGTTTCCTAAATCTTTCAAATTATGAAGTGCCTTTAAAAGTTTGCTGTTATCCCTTTGATGCAAACCAATACTAGGCTCGTCTAAGATATAAGCAACACCTACTAAACCAGAACCAATCTGGGTTGCTAACCTAATTCTTTGAGCCTCTCCACCAGAAAGGGTTGCAGTTTCTCTTGCTAGAGTAAGGTAGTCCAAACCAACATCAATAAGAAATTGGTTCCTTGCCTTAATCTCTCTTAATAATAGCCTACCTATCTGGAACTGAGTTTCTGTTAATTCTAAACTATCAAAGAATTCCTTTAGGTTCTTGATTGAAAGTTCTGTAACTTCACCTATATTCTTACCACCAACAGTTACAGCCAGAGATTCTTTTCTTAATCTCCTGCCACCACACTCCTTACATGGTGTAATCTTCATGAAATTTTCGTATTCTTGCCTTGATGTTTCTGCACTAGTTTCCCTGTAACGTTTTTCAATGTTCCTTACTAGTCCTTCAAAGGCAATGTCATATACACCCTTACCCCTTTGGCCTTCATAGTAAACCTTTACAGACTTACCATTAGTACCATATAGGATAATATCTTGAATCTCCTTAGGATAGTCCTTAAATGGAGTATTAAGGTCAAAATTATATTCCTTAGCCAAGGCATCTAAAATAGACCTAGTAAAACTACTATTCTTAGTTGCTGACTGCCATCCTAGTACAACAATAGCTCCTTCTGCAAGACTCATTGACTTATCAGGGATCATAAGGTCTGCATCAAATTCCATTTTATGGCCAAGCCCATGACATTCTGGGCAGGCACCAAAGGGACTATTAAAGGAGAAACTTCTTGGTTCAATCTCTCCAATACTTATATCACAGTCTGGACAGGCAAAGTTCTCACTATATACAAGTTTATCACCATTAGCATCTACTATAAGTAAGCCATCTGAAAGTCTTAGTACCGTTTCAATAGATTCAGCCAAACGACCTTGGATTCCATCCTTTACAATTAAACGGTCAACAACTATGTCAATATCGTGCTTCTTGTTTTTTTCTAACTCAATGTCTTCACTTAGTTCACGTAATTCACCATCAATGATTGCACGTACATATCCATTCTTTCTTGCCTGTTCTAATACCTTAACATGCTGGCCTCTCCTACCTGATACAACTGGAGCTAGAAGCTGAATTCTAGTTCTTTCTTCAAGTTGCATAATAGAGTCAACCATCTGATCAACAGTTTGCTTGTTAATCTCTTTACCACAACTTGGACAGTGGGGTGTACCTATCCTTGCATATAGCAAACGCATGTAATCATATATTTCTGTAACTGTTCCAACTGTAGAACGAGGATTACGGTTAGTTGACTTCTGGTCTATGGAAATGGCTGGTGGAAGCCCTTCTATACTTTCTACGTCTGGTTTATCAACCTGGCCAAGGAATTGTCTGGCATAGGATGATAAGGACTCCATGTACCTTCTTTGACCTTCAGCATAAATTGTATCAAAGGCCAAAGATGACTTACCTGAACCACTAAGGCCAGTCATTACCACAAAGGAATCCCTTGGTATTTCAAGATTAATATCTTTGAGGTTGTTTTCTCTTGCTCCTTTTATTTTAATGTATTTCTTTTTATTACTCATGTATTCTAATGTCCTCTCATTAATTAACTCTAAGTAAGTAATTAATCAATCTCATTTAAACTCTTCTTAAGTTCAATCATATAGTCTCTTAGCTCTGCTGCCCTTTCAAAGTTTAATTCAGTAGCAGCTGTTTTCATATCTTTTTGTACCTTCTTAATTAGTTCTTGCAATTCTTTCTTGTTCATAGATTCAACATCTTTAGCTACTTCATAAGTATCCTCTTGTGCCTTTTGAGAAATACTAATTATATCCCTGACTTTTTTCTTAATTGTAGTTGGGGTTATTCCATGTTCTTTATTGTACTTATCTTGGATTGCCCTTCTCCTATTAGTTTCATCTATAGCCCTTCTCATAGAGTCTGTGATCTTATCTGCATACATAATTACACGACCCTCTGCATTTCTAGCAGCACGACCAATCGTTTGTATAAGGGCTGTCTCAGAACGTAGGAAGCCTTCCTTGTCTGCATCTAATATTGCAACCAAGGTTATCTCTGGAATATCCAAACCTTCTCTAAGCAAGTTAATTCCAACTAAGACATCAAAAACATCTAGACGCATGTCTCTAATAATCTCGTACCGTTCTAGAGTATCTATATCTGAGTGTAGGTACTTAACCCTAATACCTACTTCCCTCATATAGTCTGTTAAATCTTCAGCCATACGCTTAGTCAGGGTAGTAACCATGACCTTGTTCTTCTTCTTAGTTTCTTTCTTAATCTCACTAATTAGGTCGTCTATTTGTCCCTCTACAGGTCTAACATCAATCTCAGGGTCTAATAAGCCTGTAGGCCTAATAACTTGTTCTGCACGTAATAATTCATGGGTCCTTTCATATTCAGATGGTGTAGCTGATACAAACAACATCTGGTTAATCTTAGACTCAAACTCTTCAAAATTAAGAGGCCTATTATCTAAGGCTGAAGGTAAACGGAATCCATAATCTACTAGTGTTGTCTTTCTAGCCCTATCCCCAGCATACATACCTCTAATTTGTGGAATAGTCATATGGGATTCATCCACTATAATCAGGAAATCATCTGGAAAATAGTCTATCAAGGTATGAGGAGTACTACCTGGTTCTAGACCTGCCAAATGTCTAGAATAGTTCTCTATACCAGAACATACCCCAGTTTCTCTAAGCATCTCTATATCAAAATTCGTTCTTTCTGCAATTCTTTGAGCTTCTAAAAGCTTGTCCTCGCTTTTAAAATAACGAATTCTCTCTTCTAGTTCTTCTTGAATTGTACCAATTGCCCTCTCTAAATTCTCCTTTGAAACAACATAATGAGATGCAGGAAAGAGAGCAATATGTTCTAAGTTATATAGTACTTCTCCTGTTAGAATATCTATCTCTGTTATCCTATCAACTTCATCACCAAAAAACTCTATCCTTACTGCTCGCTCATCAGATGATACTGGGAATATCTCAAGGACATCACCATTAACACGAAAAGTACCACGAGTAAAGTCCATCTGGTTTCTTGTATACTGTAGGTCTACTAACTTTCTAATTACTTCATCCCTATCCCTAATCATTCCAGGACGAAGGGATATAACCATCTCTTTATAGTCGATGGGGTTACCAATTCCATATATACATGATACACTTGCAACTATTATTACATCTCTTCTTTCTGAAAGAGCCGCTGTAGCAGAGTGCCTTAACTTATCAATCTCATCATTAATAGCGGAATCCTTCTCAATATAAGTATCACTTGAGGGCACATATGCCTCAGGCTGATAGTAGTCATAGTAACTTACAAAGTATTCTACTGCATTATCAGGGAAGAACTCTTTAAACTCTCCATAAAGCTGGGCCGCTAAGGTCTTATTATGGGCAATTACAAGAGTCGGCCTATTAAGAGACTCAATAATATTAGCCATGGTAAAAGTCTTACCAGAACCAGTTACACCAAGTAAGGTTTGGAACTGGTTACCTTCCTTAAAGCCCTTAACAAGTTTCTCTATTGCCTCTGGTTGGTCCCCTGTAGGTTTAAATTCTGAAACAAGCTTAAAGTTATCCATACTTGACATCCTCTCTATAAACAAAAAACGTCATCTTAACATCTATCTAAAAGCTACTATTAGCTAAATATCCACTTTTTATCATATAAATACGGGGGTTACAAAAAATTTACGTGTATTTCTAGTACTATAAAATATAACACACTATTAAGACAATTACAATATTATTCGAATGTTTGTTCTTTTTACTTTTTCTTTCTATGTTTAAAAAATGTGCAAAAGAAAGAATAATCTCTTTCTCTGCACATTTAAAATTATAATTATAAAGATATGAATAATGATTTCACTAACATTTTCCACAAAACAGGAATTAAAAATAAATTACCCAAGATAATATATTACAATTTTATACTATTTTTGATTGGTAATTAGGTCTTCTAGAACCTCAATACCCTTTTGTAATTGATTATCTTTTTCCTTTTCTATTACAACCTGCTTCCTTAGTTCTTCATCTAGTTCGACTTCTACATCAGGAGCAATTCCAACCTCATGTATATCTCTGCCATTAGGAGTGAAATACTTAGATACAGTAACCTTAACCGCTGTATCATCTGGAAGTGGGAATATAGACTGAACAATACCCTTACCAAATGTGTTTGTTCCAACTACCTTGCCTATACCATAATCTTGAATAGCCCCAGCGAAAATCTCAGATGCACTAGCACTATTACCGTTAGTAAGAACAACTAAAGGCTTATCAAAGTAATCTGAAGCATTAGACTTAATTTCTTCACGATTACCATACTTATCCTCTGTATATACGATTAAACCTTCTGGTAATAAACGGTCTAACATTTTTGTTACCGAATCAAGAAGTCCACCCGGATTATTACGAACATCAATGATTAGGCCTCTTTGACCCTTCTCTTCTAATTCTTCAACTGCACTTAAGAATTGGTCTACAGTTACCTTGTCAAATTCTGAAATAGCTATATAACCAATATTGCTATCCAACATGGTATGTTCAATAGTTGGGACCTCGATTTTTCTTCTTGTGACCTCAATCTCAAGTTCTTCATCTACTCCTTCTCTTATAATAGTAAGAGTTGTAGTAGTTCCTTCTGGCCCCTTTATTTTACTAACTACCTCTGTTAAATCTATCCCTGTAACTTCTTCACCATCAACCTTATAAAGGATATCTTCAGGGAGTAAGCCTGCCTCATATGCGGGACTAGATACAAAGGGTTTGATAATTCTTATAATACCAGTTGTTACATCCTGGCTAACAGTAGCACCTATTCCATAATAGATACCACTTGAGGAGTCCATTAAGGCTTTGTACTCATCTACTGTATAGTATGTAGAGTAGGGGTCTCCAATACCCGCAACATATCCCTTATACATACCTTCAATTAGGTCATTTTCATCTACATCTTCTATATAATACCTGTTTATTAGGTTATCTATCCCTTGTAACTTCTCTAGAACTTCATCTACATCTTTACTTGTACCATCTTCTGTCTTTTGTACATTATTATTATCGAAAATGGTATTAGGTATTAGTTTGTTAACTCCTAGACCTACAGTAACTACCAAGATTGTTCCTGCTAGGCCTGTTAAAAAACCAGCCCAAAATTTATTTTTCATTAAGAATCATTCCTTTTTATTTCAAATATTTTAGCGGATCAACTTTTGTGCCGTTTTCTAATATGTCTAAATGTAGATGGGGTCCAGTTGAAACACCTGTAGAACCTATCTTTGCAATTACCTGACCCTTGCTAACAGTATCACCAACCTTAGCAACAATTGATGAACAGTGGAGGTATTGACTTTGTATACCATTACCATGGTTAACTACTATATAGTTACCAGAAGCCCAGTTACTTGATACTACTGTTACTACTCCAGAATCAATAGCAACTATATCACTTCCATAAGTAGCTCCAATATCAATTCCTCTATGATATGTACTTGCTCCAGGTGTAGGTTGCTTACGTGGTCCAAAGTAGGATGTAATTCTTCTACTTGAAGGAACCGGCCAAGCGTATGTTCCTGTACCAGTACTACTTCCTGAGTTATCTTTAGAACCTGATGAGCTTTCTGTCTTAGAAGAATTATTGTCTGAGTCCTTATTAGACTCTGATTCTTTTTTCTTAAGTTCCTCTTCTTTTCTCCTTCGCTCTTCCTCAGCCTTCCTACGTTGTTCTTCTTCTTTACGCTTACGCTCTTCTTCCTGCTTGCGTCTTAATTCTTCTTCAGCTCTTTTTCTCTCTTCTTCTTCAAGTCTTTCTATTTCTGCAAGCTTTTCCTCTAGCTGACTTGCATAATCACTAGATAAGGTTTGTGCATCACTAATTTGATCTTCTTGCTTAGCAAGTTCAGTATTCTTAGCCTCAACTAATCTTTCAATACCATCTTGCTCAATTTCAAGTTCTTCGTACATTATATTTAGGTCTGCAACCTTAGCTTCTAGTTCTTGTTCTTTTTCTTGTACTTCTTTAGTCGTTTTTATATACTCATCATATAGATTATTATCATATTCAGTTATCTTTGAACGTATCTCTATTTGATTTAAGAATTCTGATATACTCTTAGACTCAACTAGGATATCTAAAAAGGTTGGTTCTCCATTCTCATATATATAACGGATACGTTTCTTCATAGCATCATACTGCTTCTCTTCTTTAGTCTTAGCCTCTTCTAAGTCTTCTTTAGTAATGGCTAGCTGGGCCTCAGCCTCTTCTATATCTAGAGTAAGCTCATTCATCTGCTTAGTTAGTGAGTTTAGCTGGGCATCTAGTTGCTCTATATAATTTATTATATTAGTCTTTTCTTTTTCTAATGCAGCTATTTGGGCATCTATCTCTTTTTTCTTTTGTTCTAAACTGGATTTTTCCTTCTTTGCCTCATCAAGCCCTGTAGCATGACTATTAACAGGAAAAGAACCTAATACCATTATAACCGTCAGTATGATAAGTATTCCTTTTCTTCCTAGCTTTCTCACTTTATGAAACCTCCACTTGTCGTATCTGTCTTCTTACTGTTATAAAGCTACCTAAAAATCCAATCCCTATACCAATAATTAAAATTATAGGCCCTAAAAAGGCGAAAATATCCGAAATGTCTACAAAGGAAAATATATTAAAAACACTTGTATACTTACTAGTAATATAGGTTAGTAAGTTATCATACACCAAATATAATATAGATAAGGGGATTACAGAGCCAATTATTCCAACAAGTAATCCTTCTATAACAAAAGGGCCACTTATAAACTTGTCAGTTGCCCCTAGTAGCTTCATGATAGATATTTCCTCTTTCCTTGCTGCTACTCCCATTGTTACAGATGAGTTAATTAGAAAAATCGAAACGGAAACTAAAATAACAATAATTGCAACAGAAACCATCGCAATTATTGAGTTAATATTAGAAAATGCCTTGGCAATACTTTCTGAATAATTAACCTTTCTAACCCCCTCTAGGTTCTGTGCAAACTCTACTAGGCTAGTCTGAGATTCTACATCATGTAGATAAACAGTATAAGAATCCGAGTCTGCTAAGGGATTATCATCACCAAAGCTTTCTACTAACTCCTCACTTAAATACTCTTCTTTATATTTCTGCCAAGTCTCTTCTCCTGAAACAAACTCAATAGATTTAACCTCTTCTCTTTGGGCTAACTCCTTACCAATCTCATCAATTCTAGCTTGTCTTATACCCTCTTCAAAAAACACAGTTATGCCTACTGAGCTTTCAGCTGACTTTATTACACTTTGAAAATTGGCCACAATAAAGAATAGAATTCCAAAAAGAAATAAACTAGCTGTAATTGTCCCAATAGAAGCTAAGGAATACATTCGGTTTCTCCAAATGTTCTTAACTCCTTCCTTCATGCTATAAGTAAAAGTTTTATAACTCATTGGAATATCCACCTTTTTGCTCGTCACTAACTAATTTACCCTTATGCAAGGTTATTACTCTTTTTTGCATCATATCAACTATTTCTTTGTTATGGGTTACCACAATAACTGTTGTTCCCCTTTTGTTTATTTCATTAAGTAAACTCATTATCTCAATTGAATTAGAAGGATCTAGGTTACCTGTTGGTTCGTCAGCAAGTAAAATAAGAGGGTTATTAACAAGAGCCCTTGCAAGTGCTACCCTCTGCTGTTCTCCTCCAGATAACTCATTCGGATAGGACCCATACTTTTCAGTAAGCCCCATTGAAGATAGCATAGCAGGAACCCTTCGTCTAATAATAGATGTCGGAGTATTTATAACCCTTTGGGCAAATGCTACATTCTCATAAACATTCCTATCTGGTAGAAGACGGAAGTTTTGAAAAACTACCCCTAGGTTCCTACGATACTTAGCTACTTGCCTAGAACGTAGCCTTGACAGGTCCTTACCTTCTACATATATTCTTCCTTCAGTTGGTTCAATCTCTTTTAAAAGGAGTTTGATTAGGGTTGATTTCCCTGAACCACTGGTCCCAACAATAAAAACAAACTCCCCCTTATTTATTGTTAAATTAATGTCATTAAGAGCAGCTATACCCTTTTGGTACGTCTTGCCAACTCCTTCAAAACGTATTATAGGTTTTTCTTTAGTCTCACTCACTTTGTCTAAATGATAAAATCTGCTCATTCTAGAACTCCTGAGACTCCATATACTTCATGTATTGTACAACCATTAATGCAATCTTGAATGTAATTGCATCATCAAATACTCTAAGGTCTAAGCCTGTACTCTTTTGTAACTTATCAAGACGATATACTAGGGTATTTCTATGGATGTATAATTGTCTTGATGTCTCAGATACGTTTAGGTTGTTTTCAAAGAATTTATTAATAGTAACTAGTGTTTCATCATCAAATTCATCTGGTGATCTTCCTTCGAATATTTCACGAATGAACATCTTACATAAGGATATAGGTAGTTGATAAATTAGACGACCAATACCTAGACTATTGTATCCAACAATATTATCTTCACTGTAGAATATCTTGCCTACATCTAAAGCCATCTTCGCTTCTTTATATGATCTTGAAACATCCTTGATTTCTTCTACTATGGTACCATAAGCAACCCTAACTTGAGTCATAACTTCAGTGTTAAGCATGTCTAGGATTACCCTAGCTGTCTTGTTAACATCTTCGTAAGTATGGTCATCTTTAAGGTGTTTAACTAAGATAATATTCTTTTCATCTACAGCTGTGATAAAGTCTTTTGACTTAGAGTTAGTTGCAAATATGCTTCTTAGAGTCTCTAAAGCATTAGTATCCTTTTCATTCTTTGTTTCAATTAAGAATACAACTCTCTTAGAATCAGTATCAATATGAAGCTTCTTTGCCCTATTATATATATCTACTAGTAGTAAGTTGTCTAGTAATAGGTTCTTGATAAAGTTGTCCTTGTCATATCTTTCTTTGTAGGCAACTAGTAAAGTTTGTATATTAAATGATGCTATCTTACCAACCATATAAACATCATCACTGTCACCCTTAGCTAGGATAACAAATTCTAATTGGTTTTCATCAAAAACCTTAAAGAATTGAACACCTTGTAAAACTTGACTATCTGCTGGAGAATCAACAAATGCTAATACAGCACTTTCATATTCTTCGCTATTATTCATTGTAGTTGCAAGGGTTTTTCCTTCTGTGTCCATTACACATAATTCTACTCTAGTAATTCCAGTTAATCCATCAATTGTATTTTGTAATATTTGATTTGAAATCATTATTTCACTCCTTATATTTATTTTATATAATGTTAAAAACAGAACGTAAAACTAATAAAAACCTTCTCGAACAAAGATTATAGTTCTGATTTTTCCTTCTATTCTCAGCCTTAACATTGCTGTAATATTCATGTAATAATAGTACCATTGCTTGCGAAAAAAGTAAACTAATATAAGAGAAGTTTCACATTTTATTGTCCTTTTTTACACATAAAGACTCTAACGTCTATATTATAACACTTTTTTATAAAAACATTAAGAAAAAAATAAAAAGTGGTCGCCTTTTCTGAGTTTATCAGCTTAAGGCTACCACTTATTATTATCTTATATTCTTTATATAACTAACTTCTAATTAGTTAGTTATTGCTTGTTCTGTTTCTTTATCAAATACATGAATCTTTGATGCGTCTAATGCAACTTTAATTACATCATCACGTTTTGCAGTAGTACGTGGGTTAACTCTTGCAACAAGGTCTGTCTTGTCGTCTATCTTTAAGTATAAGTTAACTTCTGCACCAAGAAGCTCGTAAACGTTAACAGAAGCTTCTATTACGCTTTCTGGTGAGTTTGAGATGAACATTTCTTCATCATGAACGTCTTCTGGACGGATACCAAATACTACAGTTCTTCCAGCGTATGGAGCAACCTTTAATGCCTTGCTTTCTGGAAGTCTAATTTTGTGACCAGCGAATACAACGTAAACTTCTGATCCATCTACTTCTACTTGAGCATCTATTAAGTTCATTTGTGGTGAACCAATAAATCCTGCAACGAATAGGTTGTTTGGCTTGTTATATAGGTTTTGAGGTGAATCAACTTGTTGAATAACACCATCTTTAAGAACAACAATTCTTGTACCTAATGTCATAGCTTCTACTTGGTCGTGAGTAACGTAAATAATTGTTGCACCAAGTCTTTGATGTAGTCTTGAAATCTCTATACGCATTTGTACTCTTAGTTTAGCGTCTAAGTTTGAAAGAGGCTCATCCATTAAGAATACTTTAGGGTTACGAACTATTGCACGTCCCATAGCAACACGTTGTCTTTGACCACCTGATAAAGCCTTTGGTTTACGGTCTAGTAAGTGTTCGATATCAAGAATCTTAGCTGCTTCATGTACTAATCTATCAATTTCATCCTTTGGTACTTTTCTTAATTTAAGACCAAATGCCATGTTGTCATAAACTGACATATGTGGATATAGAGCGTAGTTTTGGAAAACCATTGCGATATCCCTATCTTTTGGTTCTACGTCGTTAACTAGTCTATCATCGATGTAAATTTCTCCTTCTGAAATCTCTTCTAATCCAGCAACCATTCTTAATGTTGTAGACTTCCCACATCCTGATGGCCCAACGAATATGATAAATTCTTTGTCTGCTATTTCAAGGTTAAAATCTTTTACAGCTACAAAACCATTGTCATATACTTTCTTAACATTTCTTAGTGATACACTTGCCATTATTATTCCTCCCTAATTTAGGTTACTATAAAATCTTCTAGATATATTAGATTTACTTTAATTGATAGTATTAATATACACTATTTGGCTATTTACTTCCATATCTCATTTAAACAAATAGTAAAAAAGCCTTTTGTGGACTTTGTATACTTCACTCTAAAATAAGTATTTTTTCATATGTTATATTAAAATAAAACTAACTTTCCTGTCCATATTCAATAAATCCTTCACCCATGACCTCCCTTGCATCACTAACTATCACAAATGCCTTAGGATCTATTTGTGAAACTAGCTTAATAAGCTGGGTTATTTCCTTCTTTGACACTACGCAATATAGCATTTTTTTGTCTCTTTTAGTGTACATTCCCTCTGCATAGATGCCAGTAACCCCCCTATCTAGATCTTTCATAATGGTATCTCCTATTTCTTCATAGTAATCGGAAATAATATAGGCTACCTTGGCGAATTTTAGACCTTCCAAAATATTGTCCGAAAATTTAGCAGTAATGTACAAGGCAACAACTGCATAGAGGGTTGTCTTAACTCCAAAAACTATAGCACCAGCAACTACAATTATTCCATCAACAATACCTATAATCCTAGGTACATTCTGGTGGGGAAGAAAATGGTGAATTATTAGTCCTAGTAGGTCTGTTCCACCTGTTGACCCTGAAGCTGATATAACCATGCCCATTCCTATACCAGAAATAACCCCTCCAAACACTGATGCTAAGAAAAATTCATTATCTACAACATTAACTATTGGAATTAAATAAAGGGCAATAGTTAGGCTTATAGAACCTAAAAGAGATTGTTTTATAAAATTGACACCTTTAATTAAGTAGCCTGCTATAAACAAAGGGATATTAAGCACGACATTGGTAAGCCAAACAGGGATTCCACCTTCTATTAAACCTTCGGTAAAATACTTAACTACTATACCGATACCTGTAACACCACCTGTTACCATACCCATTGGTTCGTATACTAAGTTTACTGCTATTGCAATAAATATTGTTCCAATAATTAGATAAATATAATTCATAAAATCTGACCTACGGGAATAAGCACTCATGTTTGTACCTACCTTTACAAATTTTTAAATTACTCTTTATTATCTCAAACACAAGCCTAATTATACCATATCCTTAAATCCTTGGAAAGGTTATGGATGTAAAAAAGAGCCAATAAAACGACAAAATCCCCATAAGTTAGCCTTAGAACTAACTTATGGGGATAAGCTAAATCAGTAGTATGTTTTTCTAAATAAAGGCCTTAATGAGCTCATTAACCACCTTATGGTCCCTTTTAATATCAATTAAAGGTTGGCCCTTTGATAAGACCTTATTCTTATCATGAAAAGTAGCCTTCTCTTCCTTATATATTATTCCAATTGGTAAAGAATCACCTGTTTCCATAGCCTTCTCAAAGGCTGCCCTTTTATCAGTCATATCATAAGATTCGTCTAAACGGTATACTCTTTCCCTATAATAGGCATATGTATTAACCTTATTGAAGGTTACACATGGCTGGAAAATATCCACTAGGGCATAACCTGGGTACATTATGGCTTCTTTCATTATTGAAATTAGATGTTCCTTATCTCCACTAAAGCCCCTTGCTACAAAACCTGCACCTGAAACCAGGGCTAGAAGTAATGGGTTTAATGGTTCATTCATGTTACCACCTGTTTGAACTGGGGTAACATGGCCAATTGCTGTTGTTGGTGATGCCTGACCTTTTGTAAGTCCATATATCTGATTATCGTGTACAAAATGGGTTATATCTACATTTCTACGCACATTGTGTATAAAGTGATTACCACCTTCTCCATAAGAATCACCATCACCTGTATCAACTATTACAGTCAAATCCTTGTTGGCTATCTTTGCTGCAATAGCTGCTGGAAGAGACCTACCGTGTAAACCACAAAAGCTATTGGCACTAATATATTGGGGAGTCTTTGCAGCTTGGCCAATACCAGCTACCATTAATACTTCATGGGGTTCTTTACCTAGTTCTTCTAATGCAGTCTTTAAACAATCTAATATTGCAAAATTACCACAACCTGGGCACCATGCAGTTTCATATGTCTTAAATGTAGCCATTAACTTCTGCCTCCCTTCAATACTCTTTCAACTATCTCTTCACCTGATATTTGACGTCCATCATATTTTAAAATACTATCTGTACAACTTATCCCTGTTACTTCCCTTATAAGGCTAGCAAGTTGGCCTGTAGCATTTTGCTCAACATTTATTATGGTTCCTGCTACTTTAGCAAAACTTTCTAATCTCTTTCTTGGTAGCGGATATACATCTCCAAATACTAGGGCCCCGTACTTGCCTTGACTTGATTCATTTAGTTTTGCAACTGCTTCTTTAATTGGTCCATAGGTTGACCCCCAACCAACTAACAGGGTATCACAAGTTTCGTCTCCTATAAATTCCGGCTCTTCTAGTTCTTCATTAAGCTTTTCTAGCTTTTTCATCCTTTTGTCTACCATTTTTACCCTAGTATCAGCAGACTCAGTTATCCAGCCTCTTTCATTATGTTCATCACTATCCGCTGCCACAAGGTGTTTTGTTTTACCTGGAATAAGCCTTGGTGAGATTCCATCTTCTGTATAACGATATCTTAGGTATTCACCCTCTATTCCTTCTTCTTTGGCTGGCTCTTCTATGTATATTTTACTTAAGTCAAATGGTTTTACAGTTGTTGTGCTATCACCAATATATTGGTCACTTAGAATAATTACTGGTATCTGATATTTTTCTGCAAGGTTTAAGGCACGTATAGCCTGGTAAAAGGCATCTTCTTGGTTCTTAACTGCTATTACCATTCTTGGGAATTCACCCTGGGAAGCCGAAATTACAAACTTTAAATCACTTTGTTCAGTTCTTGTAGGTAGTCCTGTAGCTGGTCCTGGTCTTTGAACATTTACATAAACTATCGGTATTTCAGCTATACCTGCTAACCCAATAGATTCTACCTTTAGACAAAAGCCTCCACCTGAGGTTCCTGTCATTGCCCTAGCACCTGCAAATGAAGCTCCTATAGCCATATTGGCTGCAGCAATCTCATCTTCTGCTTGTTCTACTACTATGCCTGCCTTATCACCAATGGAAGCTAGGTATTCCATAATTGATGTAGAAGGTGACATAGGATAAGCTGAGTAAAATTTAAGACCTCCCGCAACTGCTCCTAATCCTAGTGCATGGTTTCCTGAAATTATCATATAGTTACTAAACTTACCACCAAGCCTTGGATATCTGGAATCCACACTATTAAAGCCCTTTTCTATTGCTTCTAGATTAATTTCAACATATTGTGACTTTAGTGAACTTTCCATTACCTCCTTGGCATAATCCAGATTCTCACTAAAGAGCTTTAGGATTACACCAATTGCTATGGTGCCTGATACACGAGGGTTACCAATTTCTTTTGCCATCTCATTCATGTTTAAACTAATTGCACGGCTATCATCTGTCTTAATACTTGTGTCACATAAGATAAAACCATCTTCTTTTAAGGCATCCTTATGTAAGTCAATAGTTTCTTCATTAAGGGCAATAATACCATCAAGGACATCGCTATGTGAGCTTATTTCTTCACTAGCAAAACGTATAAGTGAGAAGTTGTGACCACCACGAACACGGGACATAACATCTCTAATTGTGTAAACAAAGTATCCAGACTTCTTAAGAAATTTCTCTAGCATTGCAACAGTGGTATCAACACCCTGTCCTGCTGCACCGCCAACTAATAAATTGTACATGTAACGCCTCCTTTATATATGATATTTACCTTCATCATATATTAAAAGACATTATATTGCAATACACAACAAAAAAA
>JAAYRG010000069.1 GCA_012518885.1 Clostridiales bacterium
GGATAAGGTAGACAAGGTCTACGGAATGCTTAATGGTATTGAGGGTTTTCTAAAGGGTAATATGATTGACTTTGAAAAGGACCTTTCAAAGTCTGATTTAGAGCTGCTTACTACTACACCTGCAGCTTTTCTAGGTTCATGTAGGTATAAGCTACCAGAATCAATTGATGACCCTGTTTATCCAAAATTATTTGAGAAGTTTGAAGAACTTAACATAGGATATTTCTTCTACATAGGTGGAAATGATTCTATGGATACTGTAAGTAAACTTTCACGCTATGCTAAGAAGGTTAATAGTGACATTCGTTTCATAGGTGAGCCAAAGACTATAGACAATGACTTAGTTTTAACAGACCATACACCAGGTTTTGGTAGTGCTGCTAAATACGTGGCGACAACTGTTAGAGAAATAACACTAGATGCTAATGTTTATGATACTAAGTCCGTAACAATAGTTGAAATAATGGGCCGTCATGCAGGTTGGTTAACTGCAGCAAGTGTACTAGCAAGAAAGCATGTTGGGGATAATCCACTCTTAATTTATCTTCCTGAAGTAGTTTTTGATGTTGATAAATTTATCAGCCAGGTAGAAGAGGCACTTGAGAAAGTAAACAACCTTGTTGTATGTATATCTGAAGGTATTAAAGACAAGGACAATGTATTTATTTCTGAATATGAAGACGGAACTGTTGAAGTTGATAAGTTTGGTCATAAGATGTTATCAGGTAGCGGTAAGTATCTAGAAAAGCTATGTAAGAAAAGGCTAGGAGTTAAGGTACGTTCTGTAGAACTTAATGTAAGCCAACGTTGTTCTTCAACTATGATGTCTGATACTGACAGAAAAGAAGCTATCATGGCTGGTGAATTTGGTGTTCGCTCAGCCCTTGAAGGTGAAACAGGTAAGATGGTATCCTTTGTACGTAAGAGCGATGACCCATATGAGTTAGTATGTGGTTTAGAAGATGTAAATGAGATTTGTAATAAGGAAAAACCAGTACCAGTAGAATGGATTATTAATGATGGTTCTGATATTTCTGAGGAATTTGTAAAATATGCTAAGCCACTAATTCAAGGTAATGTAGATGTTCCACTTGGAAGTGATGGTTTACCTAATTTTATATATAGGTAGTTATAGCAATAAACTTACTAGGCACTTACAATAAAAACCACCGAAGGCTTGATTTAATCAAGTCTTCGGTGGTTTTTTAATGTCTTAATATACTAGTCTTGCTAATTTAGTCTATATTCTCTATTAGTTAGTCTCCATAATACTTACCGTAGTATTTACCATAATAGCCTGATTCTGTCATATCTACCTTATTAAGAATAACCCCAAGAATTTTAGTTTCTGTTTTCTCTAGTTGAGCTTTAACCTTTTGTGCAAACTTATAACTAATTGAATTTGCTTCAATAACTAAGGCCATTCCATCGCAGTTCTTTGCAATAATAGCGGCATCAATAACAGCTCCAAGAGGAGGGGTATCGATAATTACATAGTCATATTCTTCTCTTAGTCGACTAATAAGACGGGTAAAGGAATAGCTATCTAGTAACTCTGATGGGTTAGGAGGTACCTGACCTGAGAAAATTAGGTGTAGGTTGTCTACGTTTGCACTATAGATGATTTCGTCCATAGTATTTAAACCTGAAAGATAATGGGTTAGACCTTTTATTGGTTTGTTAATTCTGTATCTACCAAGTAAAACGGACTTTCTTAAGTCACCATCAATAAAGATAACCCTTTTGCCAAGTTCCGCCATTGTTACTGCCAGGTTAAGAGAAACACTACTTTTACCTTCGTTAGGTAGGCAGCTTGTAAGTCCAACTACCTTAATATCACTACCACTAAAAATAACATTACTTCGTAATGCTTTAAAGGATTCTTCTACTTGAAAATTCTTTTTAGTTATTTTATTTATACTAACAGTTTCCATATATTCTTACTCCTATTTTTTATTCGGTTCTTTAGCTTCTACGACTTCTAGCTGGTTGATTCATCGGTTTGTTCCTATACATAGTAGATTTTTTCTTCTTTCTACCCTTAGATAAGGTTTCGCCCTCTTGAAGAGGAATGGTACCAAGTACGCTTAGGCCAAGGTATCTTTCTACGTCATCTGCAGTTTTAATAGAATCATCTAAGAAATAGATTATTAGGATTGCTAAGGTTGTAATAATTCCACCTAAAATACCACCAATAATAGTGTTTTGTAGTATATTAGGAGACACCTTGTTTTGAGGAACATTTCCTTCTTCTACTATATTAACTTCTTCAATATCCATTATTTTTTTGATATGTTCAGAAGATACATCTCTTATTTTATCAACAATTTCCTTTGCAACTTCAGGGTCGCTATATCTTGCAGTAATACTAATTATTCTTGTGTTAGAAGGGTTTGATACTTCTATCTTATTTGCGAATTCCTTATTAGTAACATCTAAGTTAAGATCTGAGATTACTGTCTCAAGAACAGGTCTGCTCTTTACTAAAGCCATGTAGTCATTTGTTAACTGACTACCTACTTGTAAGTCAGAATAAGTTACTCTTTCAGCATCCTCACTTTTAGATAGAATATAAATCTGAGTAGTAGATTCATATTGAGGTGTTATACGAAACTTTGAGTATGTAAAAGCAATAATTGCTGTTACAAGAGTAACTATAAAAATAATCCAGAATCTCTTAAGGACTACTCCAATTAATTCCTTAATATCAATTTCAATTTCTTCATAGTAATTTTGATTATCCATAATTGCCCACCTTAAATATTAATATTCTTATTTTATAATTCTTCATTATTTATTATTTTACTTGGATTAACATATAATAACTTGTTAAGTAAATTATTACCATACTTCTTGCTAATGTATGCAATGCAATTACTTAAATCTGGTGATCTGCTATCGCTATTATGAGAGTCAGTAGCAATAAAATCAACCATATTATATTTTAAAAGTTTCTTGGCTAGCTTAGTACGCTTGTTAAAGATTGGACCAGTTATAGTTGAAGCGTTGATTTGGATACACACACCCATATTATATATTTCTTCAATGCGTCCCCGGTTACTAACTATATTGTCATAACGTTCAAAATGAGCTAGTATTGGCCAGTAGCCACTCATAATTATATTCTGAAGTCCTGACTTAATGTTTTGATAGGGTGTACTCGGAGAAAATTCAATTAGCACATAGTCTGAACCTGCCATAGTTAAGACCTCATTATTTAATAAGAGGTTACTAATATTAGAACTATAGTAAAGTTCATTGCCAAGATACAGGTTAATATCTAAACCTTCTTCCTCTATTAATTCTTTAACTCTTTCATAGGCTGCCATATTTTTTGAAACACTACTTGTAAATCTTTCTTCACGAAAATGTGGTGTTGCTATAATGTTGCGTATACCACTTTCGTACGCCTTATAAAGCATCTGCCTGGTATCATCAGCGGTTTTTGCACCATCATCTAAACCTGGTAGAATGTGACTGTGTATGTCAAAATAATCAGGCATATATTTCCC
>JAAYRG010000070.1 GCA_012518885.1 Clostridiales bacterium
AAACTTACAATATCACATTTAGTAACTTCTAATACTAACTAATGATACACATAAATTAATATGGAATAATCTACTTATATTATTATATCATAGGGTATAAAATATGAAAAGTCTTTATATGTCTTTTACTTAGCTTTTACCTAAAGATATATTAACTTAGCATACCACCTAACATACCACTAAAGGCGCATATTATAAAAGCACTTAATAACCTACTGGTATCAAGGCCTGTAAAGGTGTTCATAATAGTAGAAATGATAACTAATACTAGAAAATACAAGACGCCTGTTATTAATCCCCAAATGAATCTTCTTTTTTCACTGTTTTTCCCCATTACGAAGCCACCAACGAGGGCTGATAAAATATAGACTACTACTATTCCTATATTAACTACAGAACCTGATAAGGACAGCTTAAGCATTAAAAAGGCTAGCAAAAATAGTAGGAGCCCAGATATTATGTATGATATTAATAGAGACTTGAGAAAATTAATACCTTTTGAATTCCTTCCAAGTATTTTGTCCATAAAATACCTCCATCTTTATATATTGTAAATATATTAATAAGGTACATAATATATTCTTAATTTATGCCCAAGTTTCAAACCTTCCGTAACAAAAGCCTTGTAATCCCCTAACAAGATGTTATATTATTCATACATACTAGTAGTTGCTTATGAAAGGAATGATAAATATGTATATAGATTTGCACACCCACTCTAATGTATCAGATGGTTCGCTATCCCCTTCTGACTTAGTAGGCCTTGCAGTAAAGAGTAATCTTTCCCTTATCGCACTTACAGACCATGATAGTTTAGATGGTATCGAAGAGGCCAAGGAAGCTGCAAAAAAGGCTACAAACAATAACAAACCCATAGAATTAGTAGCAGGTGTAGAAATATCTGCCTATTACATGAATAGAGACATCCATATACTTGGGCTTTTAGTTGACGAAACTGATAGGATCTTAAATGGAGATTTAGCAAGAGCTAATCAAAAAAGAAATGCTAGAAACGAAAAAATGGCAGAGAACTTCAGGGCAGCTGGTATTCCAATTACTATAGAAGAGTTACGTGATAGGGCTAGGATGAATAATACTAATGAAAATAACAAGGATACTGTTATAACAAGGGCCCATTTCGCAACATATCTAGTTGAACATGGCTATGCCAAAAACACCCAGGATGCTTTTGACAAATACTTAGGGGAAGATAGCCCCTTCTATGTTAATAGGGAATATCTTGAACCAAGAAAGGCCTTTGACCTAATACATCAGGCTAAGGGATTAGCCTTTATAGCCCATCCATTTCTTTATGATTTTACAGTGGCTCATATTGAGCAAATGCTTAAAGACTTTAAAGCTTTGGGCCTAGATGGAATTGAAGTATTTCACTCTACCCACAATAAGGAACAAGAAGATATTCTTTTAAAACTAGCAAAACAATATGACTTACTAATAACAGGGGGTTCTGATTTTCATGGTGATGTAAAACCAAAAGTAAAGCTTGGCATATCTAGAGATAATTTAAGAATTCCTTATTCTATTTATGAAGAAATTAAGAAGAAAAAAGAAGAGAAGTACACCTGTTAGTAAATACTCATTAATTTATAATGCCTATAGGTAAAAAAATCGGACTCACTATCACCTCTCTACAATATCTTATTATATTGTAAAGTAGGTAATAAGGAGTCCGTATTGTTTTTGTTTATAAAAGATTTGTTACTTTTTATCCTTTTTATCTTTTTTGTCAGTTGCTACTTCTTCTTTAGCTTGACCTGGTTTTTCAAGTTGAACGATTGCAGATTTTTTCATAGGTATTCTACAGTTCTTGTTGTTACCAAATTCAACTATAACTATTTCATCCATAACATCAATAATTACACCATAAAATCCGCTAGTAGTTAAAACACTATCACCTATTGCTGCACTTTGAATTAATAGGGCATGCTCTTTTTCTTGTTTTTTCTGTGGACGGATTGCTATAAAATAAAATATACCAAAGAATACTACCATCCAAATAACAGTACCCCAGATTCCGGTTGTTCCTACGTCAGCTCCACCACCTGCTAAAAATACATTAAACATACAATTTTCCTCCTAAATTTATTATTTAGATTATTTTTAAATTAATTATTATTTAAGTAAATGTTATTCTCCAGCCTTAAAGCCTTCTAATTTCTTTCTCTTGTACTCACTGAAATTGTTATTCTCAATGGCATGTCTAATCTCTTCCATCATGTTATTATAGAAATATAAATTGTGAATAACCATAAGCCTTGAGCCAAGCATTTCTTTAGCCTTTAGTAAGTGCCTTATATAGGCCCTACTATATTGCTTACATGTTGGACAATCACATGTCTCATCAATTGGACGAGTATCTAGTTCGTACTTTGCATTTAATAAGTTCATCTTACCGTGGTTAGTATATGCATGTCCATGTCTACCATTCCTTGATGGGTATACACAGTCAAAGAAGTCTACCCCTCTATCAACTGCTTCTAAAATATTCTCAGGTGTCCCTACTCCCATTAAGTATCTAGGTTTATCACTAGGTAGGTAAGGAAGAGTCTCTTCTAAAATATAATACATCTGCTCGTGGGTCTCTCCAACAGCTAGACCACCTATTGCATAACCAGGAAGGTCAAACTCACTTATAGTCTTAGCATGTTCAATACGTATATCCTTATAGATACCTCCTTGGTTAATACCAAAAAGCATCTGGTGCTTATTAATTGTATCTTCACGCTTGTTAAGTTCATCTAACTTAACAATACATCTTTCTAACCACCTTGTTGTACGGTCTACTGATTGCCTAATGTATTCTCTTGAGGAATCAGCAGGTGCACATTCATCAAAAGCCATAGCTATTGTAGAAGCTAAGTTAGACTGTATCTGCATACTTTCTTCTGGACCCATGAAGATTTTTCTTCCATCAACATGAGAATTAAAATGAACTCCTTCTTCCTTAATTTGCCTAAGTTTAGCTAAGGAAAACACTTGAAAACCACCTGAATCTGTTAGAATAGGTTTGTCCCAAACCATAAACTTGTGAAGACCACCTAATTTCTTAACTACTTCATCTCCAGGTCTTACATGAAGGTGATAAGTATTAGATAATTGTACTTGAGTTTTTATATTCTGCAAATCCATAGTAGAAACTGCACCCTTGATTGCTGCAGCAGTACCTACATTCATAAATACTGGAGTTTCAATAGTACCATGGACTGTTTCAAACCTACCACGTCTTGCATTACCATCTTTATTCAATAATTTAAACATTACTAACTCCATTCTATTGCTTCACTGTCTATATTTAGTCAAACTTACAGTTAGCATTAACATTATATCTTTATTAGAAATTTATTTCAACAGATTTCTTAATAATAATTTACAATTATAACATCAAAGAAAGTAATATTTGATTTTTTAGGCTTGACATTTCAAAAAATAAATTGTATTATAATAGGGCAGTCAATTTTATATTGAATATAGGGGCATAGTTCAGTTGGTAGAATAACGGTCTCCAAAACCGCAGGTC
>JAAYRG010000071.1 GCA_012518885.1 Clostridiales bacterium
TAGTCTAAGACACTTTGCTCCATATCTGCAATAGCCTTTTTGGCTAGGTTAGCCTCATCTTTCATGCCTAGTTTATCGCACATATAAGCATAGTCTTTGCCGTATAAGACAAACATAGCAGCAATAAATACTGACTCTGCAACTGGTCCTTCATCAGGTCCTGTAGTCTGGAAGGAATCTCCAGGTTCAGTAGAGAAGCAATTTAGATTTAGGCAGTCATTCCAATCAGCACGGCCGATTAATGGAAGCTTGTGAGGACCTAAGTTATTAAGTATGTAATGGAATGAACGCTTCAAGTGTTCCATCAAAGGCTTAGCGGTAGTCTCATCATTGTCAAAAGGAACTGACTCGTCTAGAATTGCCCAATCTCCGGTTTCCTTAATGTAGGCAGCTACAGCTCCTATTAGCCAGAGTGGATCGTCATTAAAACCAGACCCTATATCTGAATTGCCCTTTTTGGTAAGGGGTTGGTACTGGTGGTAAGCGCTACCATCTTCAAACTGGGTAGAGGCAATGTCGATTATACGTTGCTTTGCCTTATCTGGTATCATATGTAGGAAACCAAATAAGTCTTGGCAGGAATCACGAAAGCCCATACCTCTTCCTATACCTGATTCAAAATATGAGGCAGACCTTGATAGGTTAAAGGTAACCATACATTGGTACTGGTGCCATATATTAACCATACGGTTAAACTTATCATCGGGTGAATTAATCCTGTAATTGCTAAGAAGGTTATCCCAGTAGTCTCTTAGTTCATCAAGGGCTTTAAGGACTAATTCAGGGGTTTCAAACTTGCTAATTATTTCATTGGCTTGTTCCCTATTAATTTGTCCCTTTGCCTGCCACTTATTATCTCTAGGATTTTCTACATAACCTAAGATAAAGATTAGGCTCTTTTCTTCGCCTGGATTAAGGTCTATCTTAATGTGGTGAGAAGCAATTGGAGCCCATCCACTAGCTACTGAATTTCTAGACTTCATTTCTGTCACTACTTGTGGATTAGCCTTACTATTATACATTCCAAGGAATGACTCGCGGTCAGTATCAAATCCATCAACTGAATGATTCACATGGAAAAATGAATAATGGTTTCTACGTTCTCTGTATTCGGTTTTATGGAATATAGTAGAGTCATGAATTTCAACTTCTCCAATACTAAAGTTTCTTTGGAAGTTGGTCATGTCGTCTAAAGCATTCCAAAGACAAAATTCCACGAAAGAAAACAATGATAAGGACTTTGTTTCTGAACTTTCGTTTTTAAGGGTTAGATAGTTTACTTCGCAGTTTGAACCAAGAGGAACAAAGCAAGTTAGGTCTGCTGATAGGTCGTTCTTAGAAGAATGAAAGCTAGAATAACCTAAACCATGGCGACATTCATAACTATCTAGGTCAGTCTGGCAAGGTTTCCAGGCTGGATTCCAAGCTTCCTCTTTATCTTCTTTGATGTAGTAATAAATCCCGTCAGTATCCATGGGAACATTATTATATCTATATCTAGTAAGACGAAGTAGTCTTGCGTCTTTGTAAAAACTATAGCCCCCACAGGTATTAGACTTAAGTGAAAAGAAGGATTCGCAACCTAAGTAGTTTATCCATGGTAGAGGAGTCCTAGGTGTGGTTATAACATACTCTTTTTTCTTGTCATTAAAATATCCAAATTTCAATCTTATTCTCTCCTTTTAAAGAAACTAAAACGATTAAGTAAAAAGAAACAAAAAATATCAAATCTCATGGCTTTACTATATAATATTTATAGTGATATTGCAATAGCAACTTTTAAAAAATGTATATTAGGCGCGTCGTTAGTACATTATGCTCAATAATTAGAAAAAAACTATAAAATACTATTGCAATATTTTGGGAATCATGTTATAGTAAAAGTACGAAATCGATTAAGTAGCAGTAAAGGAGTAGTAAAATGGTATCTTTAAAAGAAATTGCAGCAAGATGTAATGTATCAACAGCCACGGTAAGTAAGGCTCTTAATAATCATAGTGACATTAGTGAGGTTACCAAGGCCAAGGTTCAACAAGTTGCAAGAGAGATGGGTTACTTTCCGAACGCTGCTGCAAGATCACTCAAAACAAATCGTACCTATAACATAGGAGTGTTGTTTGAAGATGAGGCTAGCAGTGGATTGACCCATGAGTATTTTGCACACATATTACAACATTTTAAAACTGCAGTAGAAGAAAAGGGTTACGATTTGACTTTCATTAATAAGAATATAGGTCACTATAAAAGTATGAGTTACTACGAACACTGTCTATATAGAAATTTTGATGGGGTAATAATTGCCTGCATAGACTTTAAAGACCCAGAGGTTATAGAACTAATTAATGGCAAGATACCTGTAGTAACTGTAGACTATATTTTTAATAATCGTTCCGCTATTTTGTCTAATAATGCTGATGGAGTAGAGCAATTGGTAAATTACATAACTGATATGGGGCATGAAAAGATTGCTTTTATCCATGGTAAAGACTCAGCTGTTACAAGGGAACGTGTTGGTAGCTTCTATAGGACCACTGCTAGGAGAGGAATTGCTATTCCAGATGAATACATTAGGGAATGTGCCTACTTAGACTCAGATGGAGCAGCAAGGGTAACCAAGGAATTACTGCAACTAAATGACAAGCCTACATGTATTTTGTATCCTGATGATTTTGCAGCCTTAGGAGGTATTATGGCTTTAAGAGAGATGGGATACGAAGTACCTAAGGATATTTCTGTAGCAGGATATGACGGATTATCATTATCACGAGCCATTTCGCCAAAGCTTACAACTTTAGTACAAGATACAGAATCTATTGGAAAAATGGCGGCCAAGTACCTAATAGATGAGATTGAAAGTCCTAATATAGCCTATGCAGAAAGAATTACTATTAAAGGTAACTTACAAAAAGGGGAAACAGTAAAATGTTTAAAAAAATGAGGAGGTTTTCAATGAAGAGAAATTTATTACTATTATTATTGGTAACTGTTTTAACTGGTGCTCTATTAATAGGCTGTGGTTCCGACACATCAGAAACTGATGGTGACTCTAAGGAGACTAAAGACACAGTAGAAACACAAGATACTGGTAAAGAAACAGATGATGCAAAAGAAACTGAAGATGTAGCTGATTCAGAAGAAGGTAAAGTTTTAAGAATCTATTGCTGGAATGAAGAGTTCCAAAGTAGATTTAATGACTATTATTCACACAAGTTACCTGATGGAATAGAAGTAGAGTGGGTTATTACCCCTAATGAAGGTAATGCATACCAAGATAAGTTAGACCAAGACTTATTAAATCAAGATAAGGCAGCAGCAGATGAAAAGATAGACATCTTTTTAGTTGAAGCAGACTATGCTCTTAAGTATGTTAACACTGACTATACTCTAGACGTAATTAAAGATATCGGTTTAACTGAAGATGATATTTCCCAAATGTATGGTTACACTAAAGAAATCGTAACAGATAGCAATGGTGTATTAAAAGGGGTTACATGGCAAGCAACACCTGGACTTTTTGCTTATAGACGTTCTATAGCTAAAGACGTTTTAGGAACAGACGATCCAGTAAAAGTTCAAGAATACCTAGCTGACTGGGATAAGTTTGACGAAGTTGCAGAAAAAGCAAACGCTAAAGGTTACAAGATGTTATCAGGTTATGATGATTCCTACCGTGTATTCTCTAACAACGTATCTGGACCTTGGGTTGATGGAACTAAGATTGTTATAGATGATAACCTAATGAGATGGGTTGACCAAACTAAAGAATACACAGATAAAGGCTATAATAACAAAACATCTCTATGGGCTCCAGAATGGTCAGCAGACCAAGGACCAAGTGGTAAAGTGTTTGGATTCTTCTATTCAACTTGGGGAATTAACTTTACTCTATTAGAAAACTCTCTAGAAACTCCTCTAAAAGAAGGCGGAGTTGCTGAAGTTGGTAACGGAATCTACGGTGACTATGCAGTATGTCAAGGACCAGAAAGCTATTACTGGGGTGGAACTTGGATTTGTGCTGCAGCAGGAACAGATAATATTGAAACAATCCGTGACGTTATGAAGACTTTAACTTGTGACAAGGATGTAATGAAGAAAATTACACTTGATACAGAAGATTATACTAACAATATGGCAGCTATGAATGAAATAGCTGAAAGTGATTATGCATCTGAATTCTTAGGTGGACAAAACCACATCGCACTATTTGCAGAGGCAGCACCACTTATCGATATGAGTAACATCTCTATCTACGACCAAGGTCTAAATGAAGAATTCCAAAAGGCATTCAAGGATTACTTTGATGGTAACGTAGATAAGGATACAGCTTTAGAAAACTTCTATACAGGCGCAGTTGAAAAGTATCCAGAATTAACTTATTAATGAAATAACTAAAATAATTTGGGCTTTTACAAGAGTAAAAGCCCAAATTAATAAGGGGTTGTCTACATGAATGAAACTAGTACAAGTATAACAAACAGGCATAAAAAGAAAAGGCCAATTACATATAACAGATATGGTTACTTATTCTTAATACCATTCTTTGTTATTTATATAATTTTTTCCCTTGTTCCGCTACTATCAACTTTTGTTAATAGCTTATACGAAAACTATATGTCTGGATTAAACCAGGTAGGACCCACATTCGTAGGTCTTGATAATTTTAAAACCTTATTAACAGAAGGAAACTTATTAAAATATGCAGGGAATACAATAATAATATGGTTAATTGGATTTATTCCACAAATCACAATATCATTACTTCTAGCTTCTTGGTTTGCAGATATGAGATTAAGGTTAAGGGCTAAAGGCTTCTTTAAGACAGTAATATATATGCCTAATATAATAATGGCATCTGCATTTTCTATGCTATTCTTTACACTGTTTTCTGATAATGGCCCGATTAACAATATCCTTATGTCATCAGGCACCATAGATGAACCCTTTAGGTTCTTGTCTAGTATAATTGGAACAAGAGGTTTAATTTCTCTAATGCACTTTCTGATGTGGTTTGGTAATACAACTATTCTATTAATGGCTGGTATTATGGGGATTGACCCAGGGCTTTTTGAAGCGGGACAGGTAGATGGAGCTTCACCTACACAGTTGTTTAAACATATTACTATGCCGCTATTAAAGCCAATATTTATATACGTATTTATTACCTCCATGATTGGTGGTATACAGATGTTTGACGTACCACAGATCCTAACCAATGGTAGTGGTAATCCAAACAGAACTAGTATGACCCTAATCATGTATCTGAATAGGCATCTATTTAGTAAGAACTTTGGTATGGCAGGAGCCTTATCAGTGATACTATTTATTATATCTGCAGTACTAAGCTTATTAGTATACAAGGTAATAACACGTAAGGATGATTGAAAGGAGGGAAAGAATGATGACTAGTAATAATGTACCAGTATTAAAAATCAGAAGATTTATAGCGTATATAATGCTTATTTTGTTGACATTTATATGTTTATTTCCTTTTTATATTCTAATAATTAACGCTACAAGAGCACATTCAGCTATACAGCAAGGGTTTTCTTTCCTACCTGGTAAATCGTTACCTGCCAACTGGGATAAACTAATTTCTAATGATAATTTACCTGTACTAAGGGCAATGTTTAATAGCTTTTTTATAGCTATGGCTACAGCCTTGTTAGCAACCTATTTTTCGGCACTTACTGCCTATGCCATTCACACTTACAGATTTAAGCTTAGAAAGGCAGCAATGTCATTTATACTTATGATAATGATGGTACCGACTCAGGTTTCAGCTCTTGGATTTATTAGACAAATGAATTCAATGGGTCTTGATGATTCGTTTATTCCGCTTATAGTACCTGCTATAGCGTCGCCAGTAGTATTCTTCTTTATGTTACAATATATGGAGGGGTCTTTACCTATAGAGATTGTTGAAGCTGCACGAATTGATGGTTCAGGTGAATATAATACATTCAATAGTATTGTTATACCTATAATAAAGCCTGCTATATCAGTTCAAGCTATCTTCGCATTTGTTGGTTCATGGAATAACTACTTTATTCCTAACCTACTATTAGAAAGTAAAAACAAGAAAACAATACCTATTTTAATAGCACAGTTAAGAGGTGCTGACTTTATGAAATTTGATATGGGGCAAGTTTATATCCTAATAGCTATATCTATAGTACCAGTTATTATAGTATACTTATTCTTCTCTAAATACATAGTTCAGGGTGTAGCTATAGGGAGTGTTAAAGGATAAACTTAAACTAGGGGGGTATATCTAAGAAAAGGTCGTGTAATGCGACCTTTTTCTATTTTGTTATATAATTCTATTAATTTGGGAACCTTATAAGTACTTAGCAAAATATTAAGGAAAGGCATGGTAATCTTATGTCATCAATATGGAGTTTGGATACTGAGTTTCCAAAGAA
>JAAYRG010000009.1 GCA_012518885.1 Clostridiales bacterium
AAAATACTTTCCAGGCACGGAAAGTATTAGTTAAAATATACTTTCATCTGCCGGCATTATATACCGCTGGAATTAGCACCGTATATTTAAAATCGGTTGCTGGACTTCATAGGGCCAGATCCCTCCGTCTCTCTTGATGAATTGTTTTGTGTTTTAATACGTTAAAGTATAGAACGAATTCCTAGTTAAAGTCAAGTGTTAAAAAAAAAAACAAGAATAATTATAGGAAATTTATTTTATATTTAAATGTCTTATTGAAAGAGATATTTGTTAGTGATATAGTAAAGGAGAGTAGTTTTAATGATTGGGACTAAGGAGACGGGGATATGGCAGTAGATCTTATAGCAAAAATTAAATCAAGTTATAACCAATTTACTAAAGCAGAAAAGCAGGTAGCTGACTATGTACTTGATAATGTTAAAGACGTACTATTTATGTCTATTACAGATTTAGCAGAGGCATGTAATGTTGGAGAAACAAGTGTATTTCGTTTTTGTAAAACCCTAGAACTTAAGGGCTACCAAGAGTTTAAAATGTATTTATCCCTTAGTATAAGCGAGGGACAAGAAGAAATACAACAATTTACAGGCAAGGATATTGACTCTGACGATACAATACTTAATGTGGCTAATAAGGTACTAAATACGAACATTGTAGCTCTAACAGAAACATTTAATTTAATAAAAGAAGATGATATCGATAAGACCATTGAAATATTCATAGAATCAAAGAGAGTATACTTTTTTGGTGTTGGGGCAAGTATGCTTACTGCCATGAAAGCTATGAATAAGTTCTTAAGAATCGAGAATAAGGTTTATTGTGTTCAAGATAGTCATATGCAAGCTATGGTGGCTTCAACAATGACTGAAGATGACCTTGCTATAGTGTTTTCACATTCAGGAGCGACAAAGGATACAGTTCATGTGGCACAAGTAGCAAAGGATGCTGGAGCTAAAATAGTATGTGTAACAAGGTTTAGTAAGTCACCCCTTAGTAGTCTTGCTGATGTTACCCTATTAACAGCGGCAAATGAAGGCCCCCTTCAAGGAGGGTCTACATCTTCAGAGATTAGTATGCTTTACATAATAGACCTTCTATATACTGAATATTATAGGAGAAGTTTTGATAGGCTTAGTAAGAATAATGCTAAAACAAGTGCATCTATATCAGAGAAATTATTCTAGGACTTAATCTATATCAAATTAATATAATTTACAAAAGAGCCTTGTATCTAAATATTCACATAAACTATAAAAACTGCTATTACATAGCATTAGATGCTTGTAGTAGCAGTTTATTAATTACTTCATTAATTTCATTCCAGTTATGTACCCTTATAATATTGTGGTTTATTGGCAGTCTATTATAGTTTGTATCTATAAGCAAAACTTTAAAGCCAGCCTCAGATAGTTCGATAGCATTACTATAGCTATCTTCTATAAAAAGGTCACAGTCTAATTGATTGGCTTTAGGAACCTTATAATGGCTACCCAAAACATAAAGCTCATCATACTTAAAATTGTGGTAGTCTAAGTATGAACGGGTAAGTAAGGTTAGGCTTTTATCTCTAGCAGTAACAAAATAAATATTATGATTCTTACTTAGATTATCAATTACTTTCTTAGCATCTGGAATAATTTCTTGTTCCCAATGTATTTCAAATTTAAATTGGTCATAAAAGTCCATAAAATCTTTTTTTGAGATATTAAGAACCTTTTCCATATTAAATTGTGTTACATCATCCCTAGTAATGTTTTTATTAAAAAACTTATTACAAGGATCTATTAAAAAATATGGGTCTGTAATTGTCCCATCAATATCTATGCAAATATTTAGCGTTTTCACAATCCACCTCCAAGGTTTTGTAATATAATAACATATTACTAGTAATATGTTAAGCTAGGATATGAAAGATATGTTAGAATAAAAAGCCATATCTGCATGATTGTAAATTACAGGTTCTAATATATTTTATCGTTTAACTACTAATATTTGAGATAAATCAAAGACGACTCATAGTTTTTGTGATAATATAAATGGATATATATAAGACCTAATTATAGGCATAGTAACTTTAGAATATAAAACATAAATTTTTCGTTTTAATTTAAGAGGTGTAAGAATGACAAAAATTTTACTTAAAATATTCGTTAAGAATTATAAAGATATAAATAATCCTGAAGTACGTACTAAAACTGGTAACCTAGCCAGTTGGACAGGTATATTACTTAATCTAATCCTAGTAGTAGGAAAGGTAGTTGGAGGTTTAATTGCAGGCAGTGTTTCTGTAGTTGCAGACGGGTTAAATAACTTAATGGATGCTGCTGGGTCAGTAATTACCCTAATAGGATTTAAGCTTTCAAGTAAAAAAGCAGACAAGGAACATCCCTTTGGACATGGTAGGTATGAATACATTGCAGGCCTAGCTGTAGCTGTACTTGTCCTTATAGTTGGTATAGAGCTTGGAAAATCAAGTATAAGTAAAATCCTATATCCTACAGGAGTATCCTATGGTTTACCAACCCTACTAATCCTTATAGTATCAATACTTATAAAGATATGGATGGGATATTTCTCAAATACTCTAGGTAAGAGAATTAAATCTACGGCCTTAACTGCAGTTGCAGTTGATAGTAGAAATGATGTAATAGCAACTGCAGCTGTTTTTATAACAGCCTTAATATCAAAGTTTTTTGATGTTAATCTAGATGGATTGGCAGGTCTTGGTGTTGCAATTTTTATTATATATAATGGCATAATTTTAATCCAAGAAACCCTAAGCCCAATCCTAGGAGAATCGCCATCTCAGGATGTAGTAGATGAAATAACCAAAAAGATTACCTCCCATAAATGTGTTTTAGGAATTCATGATTTAATTATACATGACTATGGACCAGGTAAACAGTATGCTAGTGCCCATGTTGAACTATCTAGCAAGCTAGACCCAGTTGTAAGTCATGACCTTATTGATAAGATTGAGAAACAACTTCTAGAAGAAAATAATATTCATATAGTTATCCATTATGACCCTGTAGAAGAAGATATGTAAAGTAAATTGCTAAATTATAAAGCAAATTGGATTAGAAAAAATAATAATTCTTTATAAAATTTTTGCCAAATATTATCAAAAGTGTGCTACATTCATATTATAAAGAATAATAAATATAGAGTAAGAGAACGTGTACTTTCATGTTTTCTCTTATAATAATTATCCTACAAGGAGGTTTTTTATGAAGCTAACTAGAGAAGAGAAATCATGGATTATGTATGACTGTGGTAATTCAGCATATTCCATGGCAGTTACGACTGCTTTTTTACCAATTATATTTGGTATGTTTACTAATGTAGAAAGTAGTATGGATTTGGGGTATTTTAACTCCTTGGCAAGTATTATTGTTGCCATACTTAGCCCCATATTAGGGACTATTGCAGACTACAAGGATAAGAAAAAGAGATTTTTTATATTTTTTGCAATTGTTGGATTACTAAGTACACTTTCTCTTGCTTTTGTTGGTCCAGAAAGTGGCATGTGGCAGTTGCTAATATTATTTTACATTTTATCATGTATAGGTTTTGCTGGTGCAAATATTTTTTACGATGCATTTCTAGTTGATATTACTAGTGATGAGCGTATGGACAAGGTTTCAGCCAGTGGCTTTGCTTATGGTTACATAGCAAGTATAATTCCCTTTGGAATAAGTCTTGCAATTGTTTATTTTCTAGGTATGGATAAGGCCATAGGTTACCAAGTAGGCTTTATTATTACTGCCCTTTGGTGGGGGCTTTTTACAATTCCAATGCTTAGGAATGTCCACCAAAAACATTATGTAGAGTCAGAACCTAGGCCGGTTTATAATAGTTTCAAAAGGCTAATACATACATTTAAGGAAATTAAGAATTATAAGGTTGTCTTTGTTTTCTTAATTGCCTATTTCCTATATATAGATGGGGTGGATACTATTATTAAGATGGTAGTTCCCTATGCATCATCAGTTATAGGTGAAGGGAGTCTAGATGTCTTTACCCTATTAGCAATCCTACTAATAATCCAGATTATTGCCTTCCCATGTGCCCTACTTTATGGAAGTTTAGCAAAGAAATACTCTGCTAGAGCTATGATTATTGTTGGAATAATCACTTATATTATCTCATGTGTGGCTGCTTACTTCATATCCGAGGTTTGGCATATATTCATACTTGGTGCCATGATTGGTTCAGCCCAAGGAGGAATTCAAGCCTTAAGTAGGTCCTACTATGGTAAAATCATTCCAAAGGAGAACTCTAATGAATTCTTTGGATTCTATAATATATTTGGAAAGTTTGCTGCAATTATAGGACCAGCATTAATGGCCCTAGTTACAGAGGTAACAGGAAATGCTAGGTTAAGTATATTTTCAATAATTCCACTATTTGTTTTTGGATTAATAATATTTTTAACATTGCCAAAAGAGGAAAAGGTATATGAGTAATAAAACTGCAAAGCACGTTATTTTTATATCTTATGATGCTTTTTCAGAAGACAATTGGGAAAGGGCTAAGAGCCTACCTAATTTATCTAAGTTAATTAGTAAGGGAGCCTATACTAACAAGTTAAAGAGTATATATCCAACCTTAACATATGTAATACATACTACATATGTAACAGGGGCATACCCTGATAAGCATGGTATAATTCACAACAATCCCTTACAACCATTTACACCCACTCAGTCTAAGGAATGGTATTGGTTTAGGAATGGTATAAAGGTACCAACCATCTATGATGCTATTAAAAAGAAGGGGCTTAAGGCGGCATCTATCTTGTGGCCTGTAACAGCTAAGGCAGATATAAAATATAACCTTCCTGAGGTTGTAGCAATTAATAATGAAAACCAAGTCTTAAAGGTATTAAAGAATGGAAGTCCCCTATATATTTTAAATATGGCCCTAAAGTATGGGAAGGTAAGAAAGGGAATAGACCAGCCCTACCTAGATAATTTCTCCACCTTAGTAGCAATGGATACAATAAAGAACAAGAAACCAAACCTACTAATGCTTCATTTAATCAATTTAGATGATGCAAAGCATGATTCAGGTACAGATAGTAAGGATGTTGCCCAGGCCATAAAATATATGGATAATAGGCTTGGTAAAATAATGAAGGCAGTTGAGGATGCTGGAATAGAAGAGGATACTGTGTATATTATATCAGGTGACCATGGTCAACTAGATGTAAACTACAGAGTTTATCTAAATAATCTCCTAAGAGAAAATAACCTTATATATGAGGAAGATGGCCAGTTAAAATGGAGAGCCTACCTCCAATCTACAGGTGGGTCTGCTTACCTACATATAAAAGAAGGAGACATGCAGGCAGAGAAACTAGCCATTAGTATTCTAAAAGAGGCTAAAGAATCTAATAAGTACGGAATTGAAGAAATATATACAAGATCTGACCTAGATAAGTTTCATGTTCATCCATCTATAGCTTATATGGTAGAGGCACAAAGAGGATATAGTTTTGAAGATGACTTATCTGATATAACAATAGAAGATTTGTCTAAGCAAAATATCAGGCATGCTACCCATGGCTACCACCCTGACAAGGAAAATTACTTATGCAACCTTGTAATATCTGGTAATATTATTAAAGACAATTATTACCTAGGACAAGTTAATATGGTAGACATAGCACCAACCATAGCTGCCCTATTAGGAGTTAGCCTTCCTAACCCAGATGGAAGGGTATTAGATGAAATATTTAAATAAATGGCTAGATATTTTAAGTCTTTAGTGTTAGCCATGGCTTAAGTAAACTTGAAAAAGATGAAGAAGTAGATATTTGCTTATCTACTTCCTTCATCTTAGTAATTATAGAGAAGTGTTCTTAAATTGTCGGTGAAAATAACCAAAGAAAATTAGATAAATTTTGCTAGAGGCAACAAAATGTGACCTTGACAAAAGTTGGCTTTACAAAATGAAAATAATCAAGTAATCTATTAACATATAGCCCAAAAACCTACAAAATGTTACATTAATTTACAAACCACACAAGAAAGATGACCATAATTTTAATGACTTGATAAGGCAATATCTAATGTGGTACTGGTTCTTTGGGATAGATTATTAATAAGGTGGAGATAGATGAAGATAGCATTTTGGAGCCCGACTGATGGCAATAATGGGGTAACAAGCAACCTAGCCTGTATTAGTGTAATGTTCTCGATGATGTACAAGTATAAAAGCCTTATCATTGAAAATCATATTCAAGATAATAGAGTATGCAATGTTCTTAAGTCTAGAATCAATCTAAATCATGTCATTGAAGATAGAAACTATTACTACAGGTATACAGGAATGGAGTCGATTCTTTATAATCTTTCAAGGTTTAATGATATAGATACCTATGAAGTAATAAGAATAATAGAGAATGTTTCGACTAATATTTATGGAGATTGCCTATACCACATTTCTAACAACAAAAGATTTATAAATACTAATTTTGAGTTCTTTATGAACACTTATATTTCTAAAATTCTACAAGCAGCTGAGGAGTTTGCAGACATAACTTTTATAGATACCCATAGCAACAATCTAAGTACTCATAAGGTTTTACAAGAAGCAGACCTAGTTGTAGTAAATCTCAAGCAAGATAAAGAAGCTATAGATAATTTCTTTAAAAACTATAAATCAATTATTTCTAAAAGTCTATTTTTAATTAACAATTATAATGGCAAGTCTGATTACGATCTTTTAAAATTATTCAAATCTCATGCAATAGATAACTTTCGTTTTGCAACAGTTCCTTATAACCACGACTATAAAGAGGCATTAAAAAGTGGTGGATTAATCAGTTTTTTAATACATAATTACGGTTCAAAAATTGAATATCAAAATGCTTTTTTCATTAATGAGATCATTAATGCTACAAGAATGATTCATAATTATATTAGCTTTAATATAAGTGGCAGTATAGTAAGGGAGGGAATATGCGGAAGGTCATTAGAAGAGCTAAACCAAGACTTTGGCTTACAATTTTAATTAATATTATAATTGTATCAATATCTATAATCACTAGTTTTATAATATTAAGGCAAATAAGAGATAAGTATGAGCTGGATTTAAAAAGGGTAGAAGATCAAATCCAGTCTAAGAAAATATACGCTTATAAGGCAAGGGATGATATTATTGCTGGTCAAACAATTAAAGAGGAAGACTTAGAATATGTAGAAATTTACTCATCACAAGCTAGCAACTATTATTTTAACAAAGAACATTTTGGTATGATATCTAAAATAGATGTTAGGAAAGGAACCTACTTATTATTGGATATGTTAGCAAAGGATGAGAAGGTTAGTAACTTAAGGGAACTAGAATATAATCTTTTGTATGCAAGTTCTAACTTAAAGGAATCGGACTATGTTGATGTTAGAATTCTATTTCCAAACGGAGAAGATTATGTGGTTCTAAGTAAGAAGAATCTAAAGAATCTTAACCATGAAACTGGTAATTGCTTCTTATGGCTTAGCGAAAAAGAAATTCTTGATATGGCTGGTGCTATAGTAGATACATATATGTATCCTGGGAGTAAGATATATACAAGTAGGTATTTAGAACCCCAGTTACAGGAAGCATCAGTAATTAATTACAAACCCAACCTATATACCCTAGACTTAACTCAAAAGAATACAAATATATTAAGGAATATAGATGGACTTGATGAAATATTAATAAGTCAGGACCAGTACAAGGACAACCAGCGCTTTAGAAGGGAGCTAGAGTTTAGGTTACAAGACTTTTATTCTAAAAGTGAGATTGACTTTAATAAGCCTATTGAAGAGATAGGTGGTTACGGGGAGGAGATAGCATTAGATTATGGCGGACAATAAAATAATAGGTTTTGTTGGAAGTGATAAGTATGAAATCATCTTATATTTATCTAGAATTCTCTACCACTTACAAAAGAGAGTCTTACTTGTTGACTTTTCTGAAACAAGGGCCCTAACCCAGAGTATTCCTATACCTAATTTGCTTCGTGAGAGAGATATCTATCTTGAATATAGAGGGGTTGACTTTGTAAGGGGTGGGGGTTACCAGGTTGATATGGAAAAGGAATATGATTATGTCTTTTTAGATTTTGGTTATAATCATAACCTATTAAATAGCATAACCTGCGATTCTATAGTTTATGTTACAGACCTACAGTTTCATAATGCTAAACGACTTAATATTACTAACAAACATGAAGGGTCACATAAATATATTGTGATAAAAGATGTCTTTATGTGTAAGGTTACACCTGATTACATCTTAAGCGAGTTAAATCAAGGAGCAACCATCAAAAATGTTTATATAATTGAACAAGATATCCTTGATATCAAAATAAAAACCAATAGCCAATATAGTCAAAAGTTTAATTTTGAAAAATTATCAAAGTCTATGAAAACATTTCTGAAAGATATCTTAATAGAATTCGATGCTAATATAGATAAAATCCAAATACAAAGTGCATATAAGAAGGCAGAAAGGGGAGTGTAAGTTGAAGCTTGCATTTTGGAGCAACTTCCATGGACAAAACGCTACCACAAGCAATATGTTAGCAACTTCAATTATGGCTGTCTTATTACATAAGACCAAAGTCTTTCTAGGCCAAAGCCATTATCACCTTAATAATCTAGAAGGCCCCCTTATTTTAGTATCAAGGGAAGAAAGAAAAGATTATTTTATGAATGTTGGTATTGATGCAATTGTAAGGGCAATAAAGTCAACCTACCTAGATGAAGAAATCATTGAAAATTGCACCTTGTCTTATATGAATAAAAGGCTAATCCTACTACCCTCAACAGTCAAAAGTAATCAGAGCATATATGAGGATGATTTAGATAGGACAATAATAAGTATATTAGAGGCTGTTTCTAAATATCACGATATGGTTATAATGGATGTTGCTTTAAGACAAAACAATATTACTAGTAAAATATTGGAGTCAGCTGATCTAATAGTGGTTAACCTAAGTCAAAATATTAATGTACTTAGGGATTATGAAGATAATTTCCTTAAGTCTTTTCAAAATAAAAATATAGTCTATATAATGGGTAATTATAATCCTGATTCTCGCTATACGATAAAAAATCTAAGAAAAAGCTTTTCTTGGCTAAGGTCTAATAATGTTGGTCTAGTTCCTTATAATATAGAATTTATGGACAGTATATCTTGTGGTAATATCATTCCATTTTTTTACAAGAACATGAATGTTGATAAAAATGACCCTAATTATTATTTTATAAAAGAAGTTAAAAAGACTACTAGTTTAATCCATAACCTAGTCACAAAAAAGGTGGTGGATAATGGCCTATGACATAAATTTGTTTTTACTCTTACTAGTATCTGCTATTATTTGCCTACTTATCTTTTACTTATTTAAAAGGTCACCTAATGAAGATATATATGAAAAAGAAGATAACTTCTCAGTTTATTACCTAGTAGAAGGAATTAAAGAAACCTTTAACCAAATCCTTAACTCATCTATAACCCAGTACAAACTAGATAAGGCTGAGGCTTTAAAAGAGGAGAAAAGAAAGGACAACCTAAGGCAGGCACTAAGAAATTGTAACTATGGTGATACAAGTGCCAAGGACTACATAAAAGAATATATAAAAGACCTATTACAATTAAAATTCAATATAGATGAAAACACTATAAACTTGGTTATTCCTTTTAATAATCCTTATAGCCTAACCATCCAAGATAAATTTGAAATATTATTATACTATTACAAAAAGGACCATGGTACTAACGCCTTACAAGAATTAATTCGGGCATATGATATGGATTTCAGAGACAAAGAATTGGATGCAGGAGATAGTCCTAGGGGTTATGAAATAAGAGAAGACCAAATTGAAGAAGCCTATAGGAGGGAGATATCCTACCTAAACTATAATGACAAGTTAGAAGTTGTATCTCAAAGAATCTACCAATTGTACAAGGGCCATGGTGTAATAGATGAACTAAGAGACATGAATATAGATGGTATTAGTGCTGGTGTTTCAGGCCTTACTAATGTCTTATATCAGTTTTCCCAAGACTTTTATACTAAGGAGTACAAGGACACCAGTCTTTCTTATAATTCTATTTGGATTTTTTATCAGGGAAAAACTATTCAACTATCCTTTCTTGGATTTGGAAGTCAAAAGGAGTTAGAGAGGGTTTGTAAAAATATATACAGGTATGATTATCCAGGCCAATTAAGTAGTGCAAAGGGATACATAGCCAATGAAATGAAAGATGGGTCAAGGGTAATAGTTGTAAGACCACCCTTTGCTGAAAGCTGGGCATTTTTTGTTAGAAAGTTTCAAAGTGTAAGAGAATATGACATCTATGATATCCTACCAGATAAAGGGAATAAACTTGTTATTGAGCTTATGAGGTGGTTAATTAAGGGATGTAAGGTCATAGCTATAACAGGGGAACAAGGAAGTGGAAAGTCTACACTTTTAAAGTATCTTATAAGTTTTATTGACCCTACCTATACCCTTAGGGTTCAAGAATTAATATTTGAACTGAACTTAAGAAAATTATATCCCAAGAGGAACATACTATCATTTAGGGAAACCCAAACAGTTAGTGGCCAAGAAGCTCTAGATATTCAAAAAAAGACAGACGGAGTAGTAACAGTATTAGGAGAGGTTGCCTCAGCCCCAGTGGCTAGGTGGTTAGTTCAACTATCCCAAGTAGCAAGTAAGTTTACAATCTTTACCCACCATGCAAAGTCTACTGATAGCCTAGTCACCTATCTTAGAAATGCCCTTCTCCAAGAAGGTGGATTTAACAATGAGAAGGTTGCCCAGGAACAGGTGGTAGAGGCAGTAAATTTTGATATCCACTTTGTGAAAAACGTAGAGGGACATAGATTTATTGAAAGAATAACAGAAATTGTTCCCCTAGAAGAAGAAAAAGCTACTGATGATATAGTATCAAACATGGGATTATATTTTAAGCAAAATACGAGGAGGCATGTTTATAAGGCTGTTGATATACTAAGGTTTGAAGAAGGGGAATATAAATTAAAGGTCCCTATAAGTAAGAGGTCTAGAGACGATATGGCCTACAACCTAACTAAAGAAGAGCAAGAAGACTTTATGAACTTTATAAATAGGTTTCCTAAAGTAGGGGAGGGATAGAAGTAAATATAGAAAAACTCATACTAGGTGTTCTGTTATTGCTAGTAGTTATTGGGAGTATAGTAGTCAGGAAAATATATTTAAAAGTAACTGAAATTAAGCTAAGCGAGGAAAGATATAACAGAAGAAAGATTGCTACTAGGGTTAATTATACTACCAGACTTTATTATGCTTGCCAAAATAATATACTAACAAAATGGTATATTAGTAATATAAGTAAGAGATTTCAAATCCTCTACCCTGGTGACCACCAACACATTATTAACCAAACCATAAAGACAAGCCTTATCCTTTGGGGCTTAAGTATAGGTACTATAGTAATAATATTCTCATTATTTAAGTCGTTTTATCTTATTTGGACTGTAAGTTTCTATATTATTGTAATTCATATTGAAGTCTTAGGAGCTAGTATAAGACGTCAAGAAATTAAACTTCTATCTGCATTTGAAAATTATCTAACTGATATCAGGTACTACTATTACATAAGTAATATGGTCGAAGAATCCCTTGAATATGCCATAGAACAAGAGACAAAAGAAATGAGAATCCATGCCATAAAAATTTATAATATTATTAATAGTAAGGACCCGGATAAGGGTTTTCATGAATATAATGACACTGGCCCTAATAAGTATATTAGATTATTTCTTGCCCTTAGTATTAAGGTTATAGAGTATGGTGATCAAATAGTTGACGGCAGTTCTCTTTATCTTACTAATATTAAACACTTGAAAAATGACATTCATGTTGAATTGCTTAAGATGAAAAGTGTAAAGTTTGCATTTTCCTCCTTAAGCTTTATAACTGTAATTCCAATTCTATTCTTATTGCCAATCAGAAACTGGGGAGTATCAAATATCCCTGAACTTGCTAACTTCTATGATTATTCTAATGGCAGACTACTTGCAACATCTATTTATATAATCACTCTTATAGCATATTTCATGCTAATTCATTTAAAAGATCTCGATTCTTTTTCAATAGAAAAGAACTACATCTTAACATACCTTAGTAAAACTAGACTTATAAGGAGATTACTAGATAACTACATAAACAAGTTCTATTCAAAAGTCCTTGGTCTTAAAAATTTTCTTAAAGAGTCAGGTCAACCAATTAAGGTAGACTTATTTATTTTAAAAAGATTTATATATGGCTTATTAGCATTTGTAATATCTTTGCTTTATTTTGTTTACTTAAATAGGTTAGAGGGGACAAGCCTACTTTATTGGTATCAACTATTGCTTTCTTTTATACTTGGCTTGATGGCTTATGCATATCCATACCTAATGGTTAGTTATAAAAAAAGAATTATGAAAATGAGTATGGAGGATGAGATAATTAGCTTCCAGTCAATCATTGTAATGGTAAAAAGTATGGAAAGGATATCTACAATTAATATTCTTGAATTTATGGAGGATTTTGCAGTTATTTTCAAGGACTCCATCCATACTTGCATTAATGATTTTGATGCTGGAGACATTGAGGCCTTAGAAGAACTTAGAGATAGAGAAAGGTTTGAACCCTTTTGGCGTATAATAGGTGGGCTGATAATAAGTGACAAGATTGGAATTGATAAGGCTTTTGATGAGATAAGTACGGACCAGGCCTACTATCAGGATAAACGTAAGGCAGACAATGTAGAAATTCTAGCGACTAAGGCTGTAATAGGGAAACTTATAGCATATACACCCGCAATTATTACAATTGGTCTTTACTTGATTGTACCTTTTATTAGTGAGAGTTTGGGTCAACTAAGTCAATTTACTAATGACTTTAACCTATACTAATGGATGAAAAGGAGAGCAAATGGAAAATAGTTTAAAAGCATTAATACTTGCAGCAAGTATTTCTATAACATGTATGGTAATCAGTGTAGGTTTTTATGTTGGAAGGCAAGCAAAAGAAATATCATTAAAGACCACAGAAAAACTAAATGAGGCTACTAATCATTTGGCAGAGGAAGAGTATCTCTTATATGATGGTTTACTTATAAGGGGAAGTGACTTAGTTAATTTTATTCTTAAGAACTTTAACTCTAATTACATAGAATATCCATTTTATATTTATGTAGATACAGGGGAATTTGAAACAATATATGAAAGTTGTTACGACACTTATGGATTACGGGATTTTAGGACTAGTAATTATATTCATCCATTAGCTAAGTTTAGGGGTAGGGCTATAAGGAATGAAAATGGAGTCATAATAGGTATGTCATTTATAGCAGAGTAATATTTTCATCTTTAATAGGTATAAAGGCAAGATTTATATATATCTAAAAGAAAGACTAACTATTAAAAGTCAATAGATAATTTAAAAATATTTTATGTATATTTGGTTTATTTTTATGCATTACAAAAACACCTGCCAAAGCAAGTTTTGAAAAATTATGTACTGATGAATTTATAGTTCTCGGGGCACTTGCACCTCATA
>JAAYRG010000072.1 GCA_012518885.1 Clostridiales bacterium
ATCTCATTAAACTCTTCAAAGAATTCTTCTTCAATCTTATCTATCATATCATAAATGTCTGTATAGTGATAATAGAAGGTCCCTCGATTAATATCAACAAGTTCACATAGTTCCTTAACAGTTATCTCTGTAGCTGGCCTTTCTTTTAACAGGGATAATAGACCTACCTTTAACTTTCTTTTAGTCTTTATTACACTCCTATTCTCTTTTTTGACTTTTTTTATATTATTCATAAAAATTTAACCTTTCTCTTTGAACATCTAACTTGACTTATGTTGAAATTTAATCATAAAATATAAACCTGTATATTGATATTTAGTCCTAGTCTATTTAAACTTAATTGTAGTGCAATTTTCAACACTTGTCAAAACAAAATGACCTACTAATTATTCAATAATAGCAAGTAAAAACCCTTAAAATAGGGGTTTACCATATATTTGTATTTGATAATAGACAGGAACAAGGAGGTATAATGAAAGGATTTGTTAAATTTCAAGATGTAGGAAAGGTCTACCAATCTGGAGACATAAAAGTTGAAGCCCTTAAGAATGTTTCTTTTGAAATAGATGAAGGAGAAATATGTGTTATAGTTGGGCACTCAGGAGCTGGAAAGACTACTTTATTAAACATACTAGGTGGTATGGATACCCTAAGTTCAGGTAGGGTTATGTTAGGTGATAGGGAAATATCAGCCTACAACAAACATGAGCTTACAACATTTCGTCGTGAAGATATAGGATTTGTTTTTCAATTTTATAATCTAATTCCTAATCTTACAGCCAGAGAAAATGTAGAAATAGCTTCTCAAATGTTAAAGGACCCCATCCCAGCTACTAAGATACTTGAGGATGTAGGTCTTGGCCATAGGCTTAATAACTTTCCTGCCCAGTTATCTGGTGGTGAACAACAACGTGTCGCCATTGCTAGGGCCCTAGCTAAGAAACCTAAACTACTATTATGTGATGAACCAACTGGAGCCCTAGACTATGAAACAGGCAAGCAAATATTAAAACTATTACAAGACCAAAGTAGGAAGAACGGGATGACAGTTGTCATTATCACCCATAACTCTGTTCTTACTTCTATGGCTGATAGGGTAATCAAAATAAAAAGTGGTACAATAAGCTCCCTATACAAGAATGATAATGTAATACCAGTGGAGGAGCTTGAATGGTAATGAAGAAGTTATCCCCTTGGATTAAGAATAACATAAGAGAAGTTAAACATACTTGGGAGAGATATCTCGCAATCTTTGCTATCATAGGTATTGGCGTTGCCTTTTTTGCAGGCCTAGTTATTACTAGAGATTCCATGGTGGCTACCCTAAATAAGTACCTAACTGACCATAATTTCTATGACTACCGCTTGCTTTCTACCCTAGCCTTTGACCTAGATGATCCAAAAGCCTTCCTAGACTTAGAAGAAGTTAAGTATGCAGAAGGTGGAATTACAATAGACTTTCTTGGCCAGGTATCAAATCAAGAACAAGAACTAGTCTTAAAGGCCCATTCAATCAGTGATGAACTAAATAAGCTACAACTTATATCTGGTAGACTACCAGAAAGCGATAATGAAATAGTTGTTGATTCCATGTATTTTTCACCTGATTTAATTGGAGAGACAATCATCTTAAGTTCTAATAATGATGAAGATACTAGCGATAGTTTTAAATACGAAGAATACAAGATAGTTGGCCTAGTTAGGTCCCCTGAATATATAAGCGCCCAAAGGGGGACAACTAATCTAGCGAGTGGTAGCATTAGTGCCTTTGTTTATATCCCAAAAGGTGGCTTTGACCTAGACTATTACACAGAGATTTACTTAAAACTCAACCAGTCTGCAAGTCCATTTTCAGAAGAATACAAGGACCTAATAAGCAGTAATGAAGACAAGATTACTGCCCTACTAGAAACCAGGGCAGAAACTCGTTTTGATAAGATACTTAAGGAAGCAAACCAAGAGATAGCAGATGCAGAAGCTGAGTATCAAGATGGTTTAAACGAGTTCCAATCAGAAAAAGAAAAGGTTAATAAAGAACTAGAGGATGCCTACTCTAAGCTCCTAGAAGGCCAAGATGAAATAAAAGAGAATGAGAAAAAGCTTTTAGATGGTGAGAAAGACCTTGAAAAGGGTTGGAAGGAATACAGGGAGGGCCTTAAGAAATACCAAGATGGCCTGGCTGAATACGAAGCTAACAAGGCTTCTACCCTTAAGACCTTTGAAGATAAGCAAAAAGAAATAGATGAAAATAGGACTAAGGTACTAGCTGGACTTGAAGAAATAGAAAGTGCAGAACATGCAGACCTTATAACCAATTACGATGAGGCCCTAGTTGCTAATATAGCCAAATTACAAGAGGCCAAGGCTCAAATTGAGGCTAGCAAAGTAATAGATACTTATAATGACCTACTAAATCAGCTAAAGCAAATTGAAGAAGGTCAAAATGATACAGATGAATATAGGGCTATCATAGAAGCTAACCTAAAGAGTATTAAAGACACTGGTGTAATTGACCAGTACCAAGAAATAACAAGTAATCTTGCCCAGTTGGAGATGGCCAAGAAAGAAATTGACGAAAGTGGAGTAAGAGACCTGTATTTAAGTCTTAGAAATGCCCTTAAAGAACTAGATGAGGGCCAGGCTAAGCTAGATGAAGGTAAGTCACTTGCAAATGCTGAGTTTGTAAAGGCCGAGAAGGAACTAGCTAAGGCTAAGGAAGAATTAGATTCTGCTCTTGATATGCTTAACAGTTCCCAAAGGGAATTAGAGGATGGAAAAAGGGCCCTTGAAGAAGGAAAGGCTGAGCTAAGGGATGGCTTTGCAGAGTACGAGGAAGGAAAAGCAGAGGCTTTAGAATCATTTGCCGAAGCCGAAGAAGAACTAGCTGATGCAAGGATTAAAATAGATGATGCAAAGAAGGAAATTGCCGATTTAAAACATCCAGAAACCTTTGTGTTTGATAGAAGTCACAATACTGGTTATTCAAGTTTTGATGATGACTCTTCCATTGTTGCCGGAATAGCTAAGGTCCTACCAATATTCTTCTTTCTAGTAGCAGGACTAGTATGTTCTACTACAATGGCAAGAATGGTTGATGAACAAAGAACCCAAATTGGTACCCTTAAGGCACTTGGCTTTAGTGATATGAAAATCACAAACAAGTACGTATCTTATTCCGCCAGTGCTGCTATTTTAGGATGTATAATAGGCTATATCTTAGGAACTAAGTATTTTCCTATGGCTATATGGGTTGCCTATGGTATGCTTTATAATTTTGCTCCCCTAGAATTTGTTTTCGACCCTTATCTAGCTATAATCGCTCTTGTGGTATCACTAGTATGTTCTGCTGGAGTTACCTTTGCAACCTGTAAGAATGAACTTATAAAGCCTCCTGCTGAACTAATTAGACCAAAGGCACCTAAGGCTGGTAAGAGAATATTCTTAGAAAGAATACCTGCTATATGGAACAGGATAGGCTTTTTACGTAAGGTAGCAATTAGAAATATCTTTAGGTTTAAAAAACGTCTACTTATGACAGTTATGGGTGTTGCAGGCTGTACAGCCCTAATAATAGCAGCCCTTGGTATAGAAGATTCAATTGGTAATATTGCAAACTACCAGTTTGACGATATAATGAACTATGACTACGAAATATACTACCAAGAAGAAGTCACTAAAGAAGCTAAGGAAGATTTTAACGAGAAATACGCAGATATACTAGCAGATAATGTCTTTATAGTTAAAGAAACCTTTGAAATAATGAAGGGCAACCAAACTAAGTCTTTCACCCTAATTGCTAGTGATGATGAGAAATTGACCAAATTAATAGACTTTCACCTTGAAGATGAGAAAGTTCCCTTCCCTAAGGATGGTGAGGTTTTACTAAGCCACAAGTTAGCTAAAGATGCTGGTGTAGGTATAGGGGATACAGTAAAGATTAAAATAAGTGACACAGAGAATGTTGATGCTGTTATCGGTGGGATCTTTGAGAACTATATCAATAACTATATGTATATGTCAGAAGCAACCTATAAAACACTCTTTGACAAGGAGCTTAAGTACTTAAACTCCTTTGCTACCACAAACCTTGATGACCTAGATAGGGTAACTAGTGAGTTGACTAATGATGATAATATAGTGGCTATAGTTTCTAGCCAGAGTATTAGAAGTTCTGTAGAAGATACCATGTCAAGCCTAAACTATGTTGTTTGGCTGGTATTAGGCTTTGCTATAGCACTTGCCTTTGTAGTTGTATATAACCTAAACAATATAAATATTACAGAAAGAGCAAGAGAAATAGCAACCTTAAAGGTGCTAGGCTTTTATCCTAATGAAACTTATATATACGTCTATAGGGAAAATATTACCCTCACTGGTATTGGTATTGTTGCTGGACTCTTCCTCGGAAAGTGGCTGCTAACATTTGTTATGAATGCCATAACCGTTGATTTTGTAACCTTTAAGCAGCAAATTTTCCCACAAAGTTATCTTATGGCAGTAATTGCAACCTTTCTACTTACAATATTAGTTAACCTAATATTAAGAAATAAAATAGATTATATCAATATGGCAGAGTCACTAAACTCTGGTGAATAAAAAGCTATAATAAAGAGCAAAAAAATCCTCAAGGGTTAGATATGGTTCTAACTCTTGAGGTATTATTTTACTTTATTAATCTTCAAGATAAGCCTTAAGTTTCTTAGTATCCCTATTCATCCTCAGTCTTCTAAGTGCCTTGGCCTCAATCTGTCTAATACGTTCTCTTGTTACATTAAACTCCTTACCAACTTCTTCAAGGGTCCATATCTTACCATCATAAAAACCAAAACGTAGTCTTAAAATCCTTTGTTCTCTCTCAGTTAAGATAGATAGAACCTCGTCCAGTTCCTTACCTAACATAACCTGTTCCACATTAGAAAAGATTGCAGGCATTTCATCGTCAGCAACAAAGTTCATAAGAACAGCATCTTCTTCATCTCCAATCGGAGTCTCAAGGGAAATAGTATCACCATATAACTGAACTATGTTTTCTACACGCTCTTCTGTAATATCAAGCATCTGTGCTAGTTCTTCTGTAGTTGGCTCCCTTCCCATATCAGACACAAAGGACCTTGAAGCCTTTGTTAACTTATTCATTCGTTCCTTCATATGAACAGGAATCCTAATGGTTCTACCTTGGTCTGCAATAGCACGAGTAATAGCTTGTCTAATCCACCACATTGCATAAGTACTAAACTTAAAACCCTTAGTATAATCAAACTTGTCCACAGCTTTTATTAAACCTAAGTTACCTTCTTGAATTAAATCAAGTAGGGTTAATTTTGTCCCTCGTACATACTTTTTTGCAACACTTACAACTAATCGTAAGTTTGAATTAATCATAGTTTCCTTTGCTAGTTCATCTCCCTCAAGGATACGTTTGGCAATCTCAATTTCTTCTTCGGCAGTAAGTAGGGGATACTTCCCAATTTCTCTAAGGTAACTTCTAATAGAATCAGCAACATATGGTAATTCTTCACTAATAGAATATTCACTAGTCTTATCTTTCTTACTAGCAAGCTCGTCGCCTTCATCTAAAGAGAATTCATCATCAGTATCTTCATCTAAATCATCATCTAAACTATCTAAGTCATCTAAGTTTTCTATTTCTTCTAAGGACGTATCACAAACAAAAACTTGATGTTCTTCTAAAGTTTCAGTAACATAAACCAAATCTTGTTTTTCAATATCTTTACCAAAAACATTATAAATATCATCAATAATAATAGTGTTATCTTGATTTTTAGCGATTAATATAAGCTCCTTTAATTTCTTATGCTTGTCTTTAATTTCTACCATATTTCATCACCTTTTCGTTTACCACTCAAATAGTGTCAATTAAAGAATCAATACCTATATAGATTAATCACTTAAAAATCCGTTATACCTTATTAGCATAGCTAATTACTTGTTTATCTTAATCATAATAATATATCCTACTAGCTAATATCTATTAGCTATGTGCTATTTGGGTACGGATTAATATATAATTTTATCTATTTCTATTTTAAAGTTACCTTTACATTATTACCCTTGATATAATATTATAACACAAAAATCAATTTTTTGTAAATATTGATATAAAATTGTAAGATTCAAATATTCATTCTTTGTAAAATATTAACACATTATAGGGTAATTATACCTATTTAGACTATTTTCAAGACTTTTATTGTTTTTCTATCCTAGATGTGATAGGGTCATAATATATATTTTTATGCTTATATTATTTGACTTGCTAGCGGAGGAATACACAATGAAAAATTTATCTCTACTAATAAAACCCGCTTCATCTTCATGTAACATGAGATGTAGGTATTGTTTTTATTATGATGTGGCTGATAATAGAGATATTATCTCTTACGGTATTATGGACAAGAAAACTACAGACTTACTTATAGAACAGGCCTTTGAATATATAGATAATAAAGGGGTTATATCTTTTGCCTTTCAGGGCGGCGAACCGACCCTGGCTGGGCTAGATTATTTTACATACTTTACTAGGAAGGTTGATAAAGTAAATAAGGCTAATCTAAGGATAAACTACTCTATTCAAACTAATGGCTTATTAATAGATGATGATTTTTGCAAGCTTTTTAAAAAATATAATTTCTTAGTTGGCATCTCCCAAGATGGACCAAGAGAGATTCATGATGTAAACCGACTTGATAGCACACTTGGACCTAGTTATGATATGACTGACAGAGCAATTAAGACCATGACTAAATATGGGGTTGACTTTAATATCCTATCCGTTGTAACTAAACAAATGGCTAAGAAACCCAAGACCCTCTTTAACTATTATCTTAAGAGAAATATCAAGTATGTTCAACTAATTCCCTGCCTTAGTCCCCTTTTAGAAAGTTCCAACATATTAGAAGACTCTTTTCAAGAAGGGCCGGTTACCCCTTCTAATAATAGATACCAACTAAGCCCGAGAGATTATGGCAGCTTTTTAACTGACTTCTTTGACTTATGGTATGAAGCCTTTATGGATGGTAATTATATTAGTGTACGAATGTTTGATAACCTAGTTAATATGTTAAAAGGCCGCAGTCCAGAACAGTGCGGAATGCTAGGCTCTTGTAACCTGCAGTGCATAGTTGAAGCAGATGGCAGTATCTACCCATGCGACTTCTATGTCCTAGATAAGTTCAAAATGGGAAATATCTATACAGACGAGCTTACAGATATATGTAAGCCTTCAAGGGCTAAGACTTTCCTAGACTATGAAGAAAGTAAACACCCCCTATGTAAAACCTGTAAAGTATATCCCATATGTAGAGGAGGATGTAAGCGTTACCGTTCCTTCTACAGTAAGGAAGTAGGTTACTGTCCTTACCAGGGTTTTTTATATAAGTCTTTTGATAAATTACAAAATATTGCAAGAATTGTAAATTAAAAATCCCCTTCATTATTTGATGTTGCCCAAATAATGAAGGGGATTACTATCACTAATTTAGTTATATCTTTAATCTCAAATAATAAGAATCTTATATAAGCTACTATATCTCTCTCTTCCAATAAGCAATGAAAAATGCTGCAAATACACCAATCATTCCACCAAGAAGTCCTGCTATAACAACATTTCTCATAGTACTAGGACCTGAAGGACTAGCTGGAACTACAGGCTCGGATAGTTTAAATATATCCATGTTGTCAATTATATCTGTCTCAAATACCCCATCTCTATCACCAGCATAGTATTCACTTATCTTAGCCATCTCAGCTTCTAACTCCTCTAGGTAGATAGAATATTGAGCATTATCATTCTCAAGAATATTGATTGTTTGCTTAACTTCTAGGATGTTGTGTTCTAAATGAGTATAGTTAGGGTTGATGATATTTTCTAATACAATATAATCATTAGTGTTAGGAAGTTCTTCCATAGCTGCTTTTTGGTCAATAGTCTGTGGTATTGACTCAAGAAGCGCTTCATACCTTGCTAGTAAGTCTACATTAGACTGTAGCTTAGCTTCATTCTGACCATACTTTACTTTAAAGTCATTATAATAGTAGTTGATAGCCCTCTCTTTAATTAAAACTTCAATATACTCTACGTAGTTTTCATATAGGGCATTGGCTAGTGATACAGCCTCTTCTGGAGTACTACCAGTAACATTAACTTGATAGATACTTTGGCCGTCATTAGCAGTCCCAAAGGATATTCTGCCACTAATTGACTGGGCTGAAACTTGATTAGAATCATTTGATAAATCTTTAGCTGTTTGATTCAAAACATCGCTAGACTTCATTAGATTTATATACTCACTAGTACTTGTTATAGGTAAAGTATATTCACCGTACTTAGTATTATAAGTACTAGGAATCCTTGCAACTACGTTAAAGCTTGTACTATAAACAGGGGCTACCATTAACTTAGTAAATAGACCTGCAAGTAAAGCAAATATTAAAGTAATTGCAATAATCATAATCTTACGATTCCATAAAATCATGATTAAATCTCTAAGTTCGATCTCATCATTATAATTCTTTTTATTTACATCAATTTTATTAGTACTCATGTATTTTATGTCTCCTTTAGAATAAATGAATTCTTCAAAATCCTTTATACAGTATACCAATATAAGGGTTATTTTGCAATATTATAATTCTTAATTCTTTATTCTAAAGTTACTCTTTGGGCTAAATTATACTCAGCATCTTTTAAGTTACCCATGGCTATCTGGGCTACCTTCTTACTAGTCATTACATTACCATCCTTATCAACTACCTTAATACCACCCCTAACAGGCTTTGTTCTCCAGTCTTTGGCATGCTTAAATTCTTCAACTTCCTTCCATAGGTATGGAACTGGCAAGAAGCCAGCAGCAAAAATTTTATAAAAGCCTTCTGGTGTATATGGGTCTTTAATACTGCTTTCAATTGCATTAATAATTACCTTAGCTGATTCATAAAGGTCCCTTTGTCTAATATCAATATCCTCATTCCTGCTCATATCAGGTCCATTACCCAGCTTTTTAAGCTTCCTGTATTCCATAAGTGAATGTTGAGTAATCTTAACACTTTCGTTAATAACGTCTGGTGTTGCAAGATGGGAAGCTTCAGAGTAACTTACAACATGAATCATATGTGGACTTTGCTGGTCAAGAGGTAAGATATCATCCATAAGGGCTGTAACTGCTGCTAGTTGTATTTTAGCTTCATAAAGGTCTGGCTTAAAGTAATCTAGACCTGCCCTTGGTTGAAGTAGAACCCTAAAGTTATTATCTTCTAAGGTCTTTATTAGGGAAAGTAACGCCCTTGATTTAGCAAGGTCTTGAATTCCCCAAGTTAACCTTGGTGTATTAAGCATGTTCTGAACTATATAGGTCTTAACTCCACACTTTTTAGCTAGCTTTGCACAAAGGTAGGCTGCAACAATATAGGTAACATCGTCTGCCCCCCTAAAGGCAAAATGGTGAGAAACATTAGCTTCAAAAGGTTTTCCTGTTTGTCCAATATATTTTATTGTATCAATATGGGCCTTTAAGTTAGTGTATAGGTCGTAAGGTCCTCTCTCATCTAACTTATTAAACCACCATAGGGATAGGGCATGCCAGGATATATTAATATCTTCCTCATACATTCTTGCAAGCTCTGGTATGTTCTTAGTCCCCGCATAAGTCCTAACAAGTAATGGTCTTGAAGCCTCATATATCATCTGATACTCTTGCCTTGAATTAATAGGAACCCCACCACCATTAGGTAGGTCAGTCCAGTCTTCACCAAAGTTAGATTGACTTAGCTGAGAACTTCCTATTGATAAGATATCAAGATATCCTGCCTTAGCCAAGGTTTTTACCCATGATAGGAACTCATTAACTGACTCAATCCTTGATGCTTCTGCAGAATATGGGCCTACATGGGCCCTAATTAGGGGAGCAAAATTATCCCTCATATTAGCATCGATTCTTTTAGTTACTGTATCCCTCTTTGTTCCATACTCAGGGTAGTTAGACCTATCTATAGGCTTATGGTCTAAGTATTCACCAGAGTCAATTATTTCTTTACCAAATTTTAAAAGAGTCTCGTCATACTTATTCCCCTCTTGAATCTCTAGTGGAATATTATCTTCTGGAACTCCAAGGCGAAGTAGGGTTTCTCTAGCAGATTCGCCACCTATGAAAGTTTCTACCAAGCCTTTAAACTCTTTTTCGAGAGCCTTACAAGTATTAGGAAGACCACCAAAAAATATGGTCTCTACTTGTCCACCTTGGTATTTCATCATCTTAGCCCTCTTCAGCTCTTCTATAAGGTATCCAATCATATTAATTGCATCAAACTCATCAAGCCTATAACTAAGGCCAAGTTTAGTTATATTATTAGAAGCAATCCAATCTACAACTACCTTTCTTCTTGCTTCATGTTTGTATTCATTTATGGCCTTTTCCACATCATCATTAGCCAGGACCACCTCATAACCACATTCTGCCAACAGTTCTGCCACAGAAGATATTCCCATGGTATGGGCGTCTATAGCTGGTTTTATGAAACCATATTTAATATTCGTATTGCTCATTACTTACAACTCCTCCACCAGTAATTGTCATTTGCCAATTCTTAATAAATGTTGTATCTAAATATTCAAGGTTACGGCCTGTCTCCCTAAAGTCTCTCTTCATTAGTTTTGATGCTAGGTCAATAGTTAAGCTAGTATAGGTCATATCTACACCTAGTTTAAGTCCCATAGCTTCAAGGGGTACAAGTCCACATGGGATATCCTCAATAACATACCTATGTTCTAAGGATGGTGGTGCATAGATAGTATCATATGCCTTATTATTTTGAATACATTCATATAAGGTTTCTCCTTCTAAATGATAGGTCCTTATAAACCACTCCTTAGTAGACTCTACCTCATAGCCAAGGGCCTTAGAAACTGCCACTCTTTCTTTATCTATTTCTTCAATAAACTCACTTACAGTTGGGGAAACTCCGTCGTGGTAGTACTTGTAATTATAAAACTTACTCTCAGTCCATCCAACATTAAGTATCATTGGAGCACAATGAAGTATCATTCCAACATTACCAATTGATGTTTCAACTATGGATTTGGCTGGTTTAAAGTACTGCCTAATACAAGCAGGAAGTCTACTTATAATTTCCTCACTAGAGGTGGTTCCAGTACCTGCTATTAATACAGAATCCTTAAGTGCAATTATATTAACACCGTCATCACCAATTTTTCTACATGTATAAATAATAGTTTGGGTTTCAGCAATTGTCTGCTTATAATTCTTATTATACATATTATAAACATATTCAAATTCTAAAGCTCCAAAAGTTCTACCGGGATTTAAAACTATAAGGGCAGACTTCTTTATATTCTTAGCAATTAGTTCTGCTAAGCCCTTATGAGAATGAGCTGGTGTCGTAATTAATATTACATCTGGATCTTTAAGGGCTTCTTTTATATTATCTGTAACCATATGAATTGGTATAACTTCATGTATAAATCCAGTACAATGTATCTTCTTAGTCTCCATTATTGTAGCAATAGTACTAGAAGACCTATTCCAAAGTGTTACTTCATTACCGTACTTACTTAAATGGGCTGCCATAGCATAACCTGAATTGCCCCCACCTATAACTGTAACTCTCATCTTTACGCCACCTTTCTAATTGTGTAATTTTAATTTGGATAAAGTAGATTTTTCATTCTTTCATTAACCAAATATCATCAAATGTTCTTATAATTTGATTATTTACTTTAAAGGTTGATCTTACTGAATAAATCAATTGAATAATCTTTCATGTCTGTAAAATTTAGCATTTTATACTTGTTTCTAACACTTTCAAAATATGAAGCTATTTCTTCTTTGGGAATGATTTTGTTACCTTCTTCAAAGCTATCAAGACCCTTTCTAGTGTTTCTCCAAGGTTCTTCAATATGGGTCATATGCTCTAATATCCTTCCACTATAACAACCAAAATACAGGACAATATGTTCAAGGAGTTCCTTCTCATCTTCAGTTAAGTTAATATTCTCTAGTATTATCTCATCCATATTCACTGGGTGGCACCCAATATCCTTATATCTTTTATAAATAGCTGGATAGACTGGACCATGAACCCAAGCTTCACAATCTTCCTCAAATAGGAATTGGCCAGTAAATGCTTTTTGAAATCCTTGTGCAAAATACAAAAGCTTTTGAAGAGCCAAGGGTGTTATTTCACTAGCCCTAAATAACAAATACCTAGCCGCAGACTCTATCTTTGACTTGGTGGCCCTAGTAAAGTTATTAATCTCTTTAAACTCTAGGGCATTAAGACTTTTTTTGTAGGCTAGGTCGGTTATTTTGTCCTTGTTTTGCTCTAAAATTTCTTTAAAATATTCTTCATCATTAAGAATGTTAATCAAGGTATCAGAGTAAGGTTTTGAAGGAATATCTCCATCTAAGTATCTGGTTAAAGTTCCTTCCCCCCAACCAAGAAGTAAAGAAAGTGGCCTCTTTCCTATAGCGTACTTGTCGAGAATTCTCTTTATATTATCAAGACTTATTATGCCCTCTTCCTTCCTATAAGCATCATCCCGTGACTTCTTATTATAGTCTCTTACTTCTTTTAGATTTAGTTCCTTATCACAAATGCTACAATAAATAGCCTTAGCCGGGTATTTTAACCTTTTTCCCCTGAATCTCTCTTCGATAAAGACTACTTCTTCTTTATAATCCACTTGTTTTTGGCATTCCTGGCAAAAAACTTTCATTGCGTAAAGCTAGCCTCCTATTATTTTGATGGTAATGTTATTAACAGCCTGTAGCCTTGCTTAAATGTAATAAATAGTAATTATTGTACTATCTAATTATATGTCTTTTAAGGCCACATTTCAATATTTTTGTGTATTAATTAATACTTTATTAACAATTTATTTATATCAAATGACATCATTTTTCTACATTCTTCGACATTTGGTAATTTAAGGCATAACTAAGGGGCTAGTCATTAGGACTAGCCCCTACTTCTAATATTATCTTCCTCTTAAGTTTTGCTATATATTATTTTATTAATCTATATAATTCTTAGCTGCTTCAAACTCTTCTTGAATTATTTTAGAAGGTTCCTTAGTCATTAAGGAAACTACTACTATAGCTATACAAGATAGGATAAAGGCAGGTAATAATTCATAGATTCCAAATACACCACCTACTGGTTTAATTAATAGGTTCCAAACAAAGACTGTAATACCACCAACTAGCATTCCTGCAACTGCTCCTTGCCTAGTTGTTCTCTTCCAAAACAAGCTAAATAGAACAATTGGTCCAAAGGTAGCACCAAAGCCAGCCCAGGCAAATGAAACAATAGCAAATATGATACTATTCTCATCAAGAGCTATAAATACACCAATTAATGATATTATGACTAGGGTTATACGGGTTACCTTCATAACTTCTTTGTCTGTTGCTTCCTTCTTAAAAACCCCTTGAAATATATTCTTGGCAACTGCAGATGAGGCTATAAGCAAATAAGAATCTGATGAGCTTATAGTTGCTGCTAGGATTCCTGCCATGGCAACACCTGCAAGAACTGTAGGTAATAAGTTAGTCGCCATTATTATAAATATGCTCTCAGCTTCACTTGCTGTTAAAAGGTCTACTGGGTATAGGGCCCTTCCTATTAGTCCAATTGAAACTGCCGCAAACAATGATATGGCACACCAAACAGTCGCAATCCTTCTAGACTGGGTAAGTTCAAAGTTCTTACGTATAGCCATAAAACGAAGTAAAACCTGAGGGACACCAAAGTAGCCAAGGCCCCATGAAAGAGTTGATATTACTGCTAAAAACCCATATTCTTTAGGCATACCAAATAGGGGACTTAAGGATGAGGAGACTGCCTGTCTTCCTTCTGAAAGTTCTGGGGAAGCACTCGTAAAAAATTCCAAAAAGCCTGGAAAATCTTTTATATTATCTACCACATTACTAGGGCCACCACCGCCCTTGGTCGCTGCTCCTAGTACAAAAACAAGTACAGTAATCATAACTATCCCCTGCATGGTATCAGAAACACTTTCTGCAAGAAAGCCTCCAAGGAAGGTATATAAGACTACAAAAATAGCCCCTAGTACCATCATAGAAACATAAGAATATCCAAACAAACGGCTAAAAAGCTTACCAACTGTAACAAAGCAGCTAGCTGCATATACAGTGAAAAAGGCTAGGATAAATACTGCTGCTATTACCATAATGTATTTCTTTGTTTCTTTATAACGACTACTTAAGAAATCAGGTATAGTAATAGAACCATTTATAACTGAATAACCATGTAGTCTTTTAGCCACTAACTTCCAATTAATATAAGTACCAGCAAGTAGGCCTATTGCTGTCCAAAAAGCATCAGCTAGACCTGACCAATAGGCTAGGCCAGGTAGTCCCATAAGTAACCAACCACTCATATCAGAGGCTTCAGCACTCATTGCTGTAACCCAGGGCCCAAGGCTCCTACCTCCTAGAAAGAAATTCTCTGAATTTGCATTAGCTCTTTTTGCATAAAATAATCCTATCCCTATAACTATTGCCATATATAGGGCCATGACAATAAATATTTCAAAGGAATTAACACCCATAATAACCCTCCATCATCTTTTATTTTATCTACATATAATTTTTACTTATTATACATAATAATACATGAGAACTCAATTGATTTCTTTAAATACTACGTTAATTCGTCAAAGTTCAACATAACTTTACAAAAACTAATATATTGGTTATAATAAATTGGTTACTATAGCAATATAAATGGTTATGTGTTATGTCAGTGAACCATTAGTCAGTGCAATTATTATTATTATTATTATTAGAGGTAATGTACATTATGTTATTTCAATATTTTAAAGACAAGGTTATTGAAAATCTATGGCATCAAGTAAAAAACATAGAATATCATGTAGATGAAAATAACGAATTTATTATTACTCGTAGACTAGTATTAAGAAATGGTAGAAAAGTAGTAAAAGAATTTAAAAAGGGCACAAAACGTTGTGACGTATGGGAATGGTTTGATGATAACTATTCCAAAGGAGTTGAATTTCTTTTATATGGTGATTAATAATCACCCTTATAAAAGCATTATGGAATTATTAGTAGTATCAACAAAATAGGGAGAATAAGTTTCGCTTAAGCTATGTAAGCACGAAACTTATTCTCCCTTATGTATTAATTAGCCTTAAACTTTTTCTCTAAGCTCTTATAAACCTCATCATTAAAGATACAATGAACGCCCTTAATTCCGTTAACAATTTGTGTTATGCGTAAGTCTCCAGCAACACTAATTAAAGTCATAGCCAACTTATCGTCTATGCCAAACTCTTTATTTAGTAAGCTTATCATGTTATTTAAAGCCTCATAGGTTGCCTTAGTCAAGTCCTCATTAAAGCCAAAAGTAATCCAGCCTTTTTCTGTATAGGCTAGAGGGCTCTCAAGGACTTGGTCTACTACAGATAGGGTAACTTCCATTTCTTTAAATGGAGCTTCTACAGCTGTTCCACAAGCCTCTCCATCACCTTGGGCAGCATGGCCATCACCAAATGATAAAAGACCTCCTTCATGATAGATTGGAAGGTAGAGGACTGAGCCTGCTGTAAGTTCCTTGCAGTCTATATTACCACCATGGTAACCTGGAATTTTAGTAGTTGCTTTTTCATTACCCTTTGGAGCTAGTGCTACTACTCCTGGGAAGGGCCTTAAAGGAACCTCAATTCCTAAATCACTTATACACTTCTTGTTTTCTACATCTATATCCCATAATGTATAGAATACATCACCACTAAAGCCTAGGATTTCTAAATGTTTCTCATCAACGGTTCCATAAGAAGACCAGCCCCAATCAGCAGTAATTATATTACCGAATTCAATTTTTAAGGCCTTACCTGGCTTGGCTCCTTCTACATATATTGGACCTGTAAGGGCATGACCATCATCATAACCTTTTGTCCTAGGTAAAAACTCAGATTCAAGTAAATTTGTCGGTCTTTTGATTCGCCAGTCAGGATCTAGCATTTCAATAACAATCTTATCTCCTGATTTTACTGTCAAAGCCGGAGGAATACTAGCGTCTAGTATGCCATGGATGTTTTCTCTTGTTGCTAAAATCTTATGATTTGCCATAATTCCACCTCTCTAAACATTTAATCTTATTGTATATTGAACTCTTATAGTAAGTTTGACTAAGGAAAAGTTTATTGCTTTAGTCAAAATACTTATAAGAGGACTCAACCTATCATTATCACAACTGAAACTGTTCCCTAAGATAATAATTGAGATATTTTAAATACTCTGTTACAACTCGAGCAATATCCTCGCGGTCCTTCCACCACATTTTTGCATCAAAATTATCATACCTGCTTGGTCTAGAAATTACATTAACATCCCTATCAAGTTTGTCTAAGGCCTTAGTAAATATCTTCTTAGACCTTGATGAGTGATACTTTGAAGTAACAAGGATTATATTATTAATATCCTTATTCTCTTTTAAATACTCCCTAACAATAAGGGCCTCATCTTGGGTACTCTTTGCCTCTCCCTTAATAATAAGGAGGTCCTCCTCTGGAACATCAAGAGCAGTAGCCGCCATTACTGCAAGCTGGGCATCTCCAGGGATGGTTACACCCCTACTTAATAAGGCATCATAACCAACCATATGGCTATTGACCATTATTATCTTTTCGCTATAGCCTTCATTGTAGATATCTACAGCCTCTAGTATTCTATCAGGGACACTCCCCATCAGGACTACTATTACATCTCCTTCTGATATTTCTTCTTCACTAACTAGCCAGTTACCTAGTCTTGGAAATGAATATGTGGCTAAAACAACAAGGATAATAATTAAAAGTATTAGTTTCTTGTGTTTTATTTGTCTTAGTATTTCTTTAAACTTGCTCATTTCTGTTAATCATCCCTTATAAGTCAATATCGTATGACTTATACTTTACCATATTTATGTAATCAATAAAATAACAATTGACATTTTTATAAAAACTAAAGTATAATTAGTTTTGTTTTTTAACAGGAAAGTAACTATTAATACTTATATATATATTTAGTTTGGAGATTAACTCATGATAAAAATTAATAAATTAATACACTTTATTAGTATTAGGAAAGTTGAGCTAGTCGTTCTCGCCTATATCTTAATAATCTTTATTGTCGGACTAACAATGCAACCTGTAGGTGAACTTGTAGATGGTCTTGGCAAAATAATAAAAGCCCCTGGCGTTCTAGTAACTGATTACATGGTAGTAGCTTCTATAGGGCCTGCCCTCGTCAATGCTGCTCTTGTTTCCCTTATAGGGTATTCTATGATAGTTTTATCTAAGGTTCCTTTTACTGGTTATTCCATTGCTGCAGTTTTTACTTTGCTTGGATTTGCATTGCTAGGTAAAAATGTCTTATCTATTCTTCCACTTATGTTCGGTGTTTTTATCTATAGCAAAATAAAAAGAGAGAAATTTAGTAATTATATTTATCAAGCATTATTTTGCACCGCACTTTCACCAATCATAACTCAAACTGCTTTTGTTTTTAACTGGCCCCATATTGTGGTTCTTTTATTTGGTACCTTAGTAGGAATTATTATATCACCAATTGCAAAACATACCCTCAACCTACATAAGGGCTATAACCTCTATAACATGGGATTTGCTGCAGGTTTAACAGGATTTGCAATTATGAGCTTTTTTACTGCCTTTGGTTATAACGTTGAGAGTCAATCAATTTGGGGGACTGATTTTGACCGTATCCTAATACCCCTAACTGTTTCCTTATTCGTAAGTATGGTGGTCCTTGGTTTAATACTGAGTAAGGAAAATAAAATCCATCGTAAGAAAATACTAGAGTCATCTGGTGTACTTACTACCGATTATGTAATTATCTCAGGACTTGGTAATACCTTAATTAATATGGGGTCTGTAGGACTTATTGGTGTAGTCTACATTATCCTAGTTAATGGCCACTTTAATGGTCCTACTGTAGGCGGATTATTCACTATGATTGGATTTGCTGCCTTTGGTAAACATGCCCTAAGTATCGTCCCAATAATGATTGGTGTCTACCTAGGAGCTAGTCTTTCTGTATATGAAATAAACTCTCCTGGACCTATGTTAGCTGCCTTGTTTGGTACATGCCTTGCTCCTATAACTGGCAAGTTTGGACCTATAGCAGGAATCATTGCAGGTTTCTTACACTTACAGCTTGTATCGGTTACTGGTCAAGTTCATGGTGGAATGAACCTGTATAACAACGGATTCTCTGCTGGCTTTGTGGCTATGTTATTCGTAGCGATTATTGAAGGATTTGAAAAATTCAAGAAAAATGCATAAACTACATCTTACTCAAAATTTGAGTAATAAAATAAGGACGGTAATTTCTTCTTTAAGGAAATCAACCGTCCTTACATTAAATAGAACTTCTTGTCTTTGCACCAACCCATATAATTATCTGGTGTTAATTCGTTCTGCAATAAACCACAATCTTTCTTATATATTTTTTTCTAATACAAACTATTCTTATTCTTTACTTAACTTCTTAATAAAAATTGAAATTCTTATATTTCTTATAAATCTTATGAGTCAACTCTTAATTAGTTGGTAGTATTTGCCCTTAGCTTAATGTCATTGCTTATGGGCTTGTTAGGTTGATACAAATACATCCGTTCTATTGATTATATTATACAATAATTCTACAAAATTGTAAATACTTTTAGGATAATTATAAGTACTTTACCTATCTCTCATCTCCGTAAAAGAATAGGGCTACAGTGCCAGGTCCAGTATGTGACCCAACTACTGTTCCAACATTATTAATCATAACCCTTCCATTCAATTTAGGAAATAAGCTTTCAATTAAGTCAGCTACTGTCCTTGCATCTTCATAGCAATTGGAGTGGGATATAAAGCATTTGCCTGCATAACTAGTAGAATCCTGGGCATAAAGTTCCATCCTCTTTACCATTTCCTTTATTACTTGTTTTTTTCCGCGAACATTCTTATAGGGGGTAAGCTTTCCATCATGGCTCATCTTCATGAGCGGACAAATATTAAGTAGGGTTCCTAGGGTTGCAGACGTAGCTGATATACGGCCACCTCTCTTGTAATGGGTAAGGTCAGTAGAGAAAAACCAGTGGTGAAGTTTAGTTTTGTTCTTGTCAAGCCAACTAGATATTTCCTGAATTGTCTTCCCCTCATCCCTCATATCTGCTACCGTATCTACTAAAAGCCCATAACCTGAAGATGCAGCTAGGGAGTCTACTATTAAAATAGTCCTGTCAGGGTACCTTTCAATTAGATCATCTCTTGCAATAAGAGCAGAGTTATATGAACCTGATAAACCTGATGAAAAAGAAATATGAAGTATATCCTTACCCTCTTGTAAGAAAGGTTCAAAAAACTCTATATACTGGCCCACATTAACCTGCGATGTTGTAGGCATTGCGCCAGCTGCAATCCTAGCATAAAATTCATCAAATGGCATGGTTTGGCCTAAATCATCAGGATATTCCTTACCGTCTATATTAAAATGAAAAGCTACATAGGGGATTTTTCTCTCTTTTAAGTAAGAAGCTGGCATATCAGC
>JAAYRG010000073.1 GCA_012518885.1 Clostridiales bacterium
AATAACTAAAATTAATATAATTTCAACCACACCAATTCCCTCTTCCTCTAATAAGAATTCCCTTGTGATTTCCTTTAGCTTATTAATACTCATTCCTTAACCTCCTTATTATATTTGAAAGGATAAAAATGCTGGAACAATTACAATTACTAAAACTATAAGTAACATAAGCATCATTGGAAATAATAGCTTAGTCCCAGCCTCTTCACCAATTCTTTTTGCTAGTTCCTTACGCTCTTCATATGACTCTACTACCTCAACTTCTAAGATATTTAGTAAGTCTGATGAGCCCTTCTTAACATTTTGGGCAATTAATGATGAAAATCTTAAATATGGTAATAGCTTAACCCTTCTTCCAAAACCTTCATATGCATTAATTTCTGACATCCCAAGCATCATTTCATTACTAGTAATAATCATTTCCTCATATGCATATCTTTTTTTAGTCTCCTTTTCTTTATAGTCTTTGACTATTTTGTGCCATGCATTTTTAAGGGGCATACCTGCACCTAATAGAAGGGTTACCTTATTTATTATTTCAGGATAATCAAGTAACATTTGTCTATTTCGTTCTTTTACCTTATCATATAATTCCTTGTCATATATTAAGAAAGTTCCTATAGATAGGATTAAACCTATAAATAGAATGAAAATACCCTGTGATTCCTTCTTTTCCTCCCAATGTATATCCATACCCTCTACTTTCGTTGGTAGTTCAATAAAGTCTTTGCTGCTAGACTTATCATCACTTTCATTTATTTCTTCTAATAGATGTTTATATGCCAACTCCTCCTTTGTAAACATCTTGGGTAAAATGGTTAAATCAATTTTATATTCAACTTCTATGTCATCATATAAGATTATGGCATTGACCCATGTGTCTACCTTATTAGAAATATTTTCATTGTTAACCTTTCCCTCTCTAGTGATTAAGTCATAGTCTTCAATTTCCCAGTCAACATATAAATCTGTATTAGGTACATTTTCTATTAAATTAATATTGGATGTAATCTCTTTTGATGATATATTCTCTTTTAATAAGACAGAATCAATATATGACTTTGCATTAATTATAATCTCATGTAGTTCTTCACTAGTATATTTTCTCCCACTTACTTCTAAATTGATACCCTTAGTTAAAACTAGAATATCGTCATCTGTCATATACACATCTAAGTTTATGGTTTTACTTTCTGAAAGCTTTTGTGGCCTATATATTTTATTATTATCTATTAAATCACTACTTACATGGCTACTTATGCTACTAAACAAAGATAAAATATTGAAAATAAAAAGTACCAAGCCAAAAGTAACTATCTTATTACACATATATAATCTCTTTACTGCCTTAATTGGTTCTCCAACATATATTGCCCTTAATAAGTCATCTTGTTTTGTAAATAGAAGATTATTCTTTATCCTACCTACCTGGTCATAGATATAAAAACCCACAGGGAATAAAAAATTTAATTTGTACTCTTCCTTATCTATTAAGGCTATATAGTCTTTTTCATAGTTTTTTGACTTTACCAACAATAAAATAAAAAGACCAAGAATAATAACATTAATAAAAACCATCCTACACCTCTATATTCATTATGTTTTCAGAAATTTTATAGGCAAAGACATAGATAATTAGTAGACATGACATAATAATAAAACCAATTATATTGTTGTATAGGGGGTCTAAAAAACCTGGAGAAAACAACTTTAGATAAAGTATAATAGTAAAGGGTATAATACTCATTATCTTAGATTCAAATCTTTTAGATGCTATCAGAGTTTTAATCTCTCTTTTAACCTCAATCTTATCACCTATGCTATTTCCTGTATTTCTTAGGATCTTTATTAAGTCCCCTCCTGACCTTTTTGCTGTACTAAAAACTGCTGAAAACATATTTATGTCTTCAATGTCTGTTCTTATTGCAAAATCCTCTAATACCCTTTCAATAGTTACATTCATCTTAATCTGATTTACAATACTCTCGAATTCTATGACTATAAGTGAATCCGTTTCATACATTAATTTTAAGTCTAGACTAGCCTGTTCAAATGCATTCTCAATTGAATAACCAGCATTTAAGGCAGAAATTACACTTAAAAGTCCATCTCTAAATTCAAGATTTAACCTCCATTTTCTATCCCTAATTAATTCTGACTTCTTTTTATTTACATAAAAGAAACCGTAAGGCATTAATAGAATAACTCCAATAACATTTCCATAAAAAAGATATCCTATAGACATTCCTATAATTGCACCTTTAGAAAAGTATCTAAGCCATTCTTCTTTTGAATACTCATATTGATTGTAATCTGATATCACATAATCCCCGCTTTTCTTAACTTAGAATCATTAATTAGTAAGTTTTTGGTTTTAACTATTTCACCTATTACCCTACCCTTGTCATCTTCTCCAAGTTCCTCAAATACGTATAGCTGATTCATTACATACTCTCCATCAACACAGTCTAGGACTTCTGATACTTCTAATATCTTTCTAGTCTTATCACGAAGCCTCCCTAGGTGTACGATAATATCAATTGCAGAAACTATTTGCTTACGTACTGCTATTAATGGTATATCAACACCCATTAAAACTAGGGTCTCTAACCTAACAAGCATATCTATTGCTGAATTGGCATGTCCAGTAGATAATGACCCATCATGACCACTATTCATAGCTTGAAGCATATCTATTGCTGCATCGTCCCTTACCTCTCCAACTACTATTCTGTCAGGTCTCATCCTAAGACTAGATTTAATAAGATCTCTTATAGATATTTTTCCTTTACCTTCTACGTTAGCATTTCTAACTTCAAGTCTTACTAGATTTGGAATGTTTTGTATTTGCAGTTCCGCAGAGTCCTCTATGGTAATTACTCTTTCATCAGAAGGGATATAGTTTGAAAGTACATTTAGGAAGGTTGTCTTGCCTGAACCTGTACCTCCACTTACAAAGATGTTATAACCAGCTACTACTAACTTTTCTAGGTATTCAGCCAATTCTCTTGTTAGAGATCCATACTGTATTAGCTTGTTCATATTAATAGGTTTTTCTGGAAACCTTCTTATAGTAACAACACACCCATCTAGTGATATTGGTGGCAGTACTACATTTACCCTTGAACCATCTGATAATCTTGCATCAACTATTGGATTTGACTCATTTATAATCCTATTAGATTTTGCTACAATGGCCTGTATAATATCTTCTAACTTTTTATTAGACTCAAATTGCTTATCCCATTGTCTAATAACACCATCTTGTTCAATAAAGATTTTATCTGCGCCATTAATCATTATTTCAGTAATTGTTGGATCCTCTATTAGGTCTTGAAGGACATCATACCTCCTAATAGAATTAAAAATAGACCTCCTAAGCTTCCTTTTATCATTGGTGCTTATGTAGACCACCCTACTCTTATTAATTATTACTTCATCAATAACCTCCATTATCTCTTCATCTTGATAGTCCTTATATAGGTCGATCATGCTAACAACTTCATCCCTTATTAAGTTAAACATCTCTTGCATAAACCCTTACTAACTCACCCCACTTGTCTGAAAACACACTACTAGTATCATCAATATCTGTAAGAGCCTTATTAATATCAACCCTCGCAACTTTATCTATAATATCTTCATAACCTGTAAATTTCAGCTGGTCTACTAAGTTCTCATACAAAAACTTATTCCATGAACTAGGACTTGTAACTAGAAACACCCTATTACTATTTCTAATTAGGTCTAATGTTGCTACCATAAAACAACCAATATTAAATATAATGGTGTCATAATCAGACCCTTCTAACTCTTGCAACCAAAGGTTTAAGTCCTTACTTGTAACATCATAAAGGTCAGGCCCAAACATAACACCCTTTAAAAAGTCAAAGTTTTCTAATCTTTGTATCTGTAAATTCATTTTTAATAATATATTGGGAGATTCAGATTTTAGAAAGTAAAGAAATTCAGAAAGGTTCTTCTCTTTATCTAGACTTGATAAGTGGTGGTTACCATGTAATAGGTTTAGGTCTACTAACAAGACCCTTTCTTTGACCCCATAAAACCTGGCCAAGTTAAAAGAAAATCTATCCTTATCATAAGAGTTGTTTAGTGTAAAAATACTTACAATATTACAACGACTTGAATGAGTATTAGCTCTAACATTAAGGCTTGGAAAGTTTACTAGTAATTCACCCACTATTTGTTTGGCAGACTGAAATTTATATATAATTATTATATCCCTATTATGGTCTTCTCCTATATAATTGTTTTCTGAAAGAATACACATCTTACTTATATTATCATGATAGATATTATCTTCTAGCTTATCTTCACTTATTAGAAGAAGATCAATTTTGTTCTCTAAAAGAAAGTCATATAATATAGCCTTATTAGTGAAAACACGGACCTGATTAATAGTTTTGTGTTTCCTTTTGATATAATTCATTAACTGGCTAGAATACTCTAGGTCTGAGTCAAATATTCCTAATACTATACTCAGGTTAACACCTCCTGTTCCTTTTTACTATTTAAATTTTAATAAATAAGAATATTATAAGGCCAAATAATATGGCCAATGAAAAGTGTATTACTCCCTCTCTACCATGTATGTCCTTGTCATAGTATGGAGATAATTTAACTTCTTTAATAGTGACCTTACCCCCACTAATTAGGTCTTGGTTTTTTCCTTTCATCCTTGATACATAAGATATTAAGTAATTAAATCTCTTTGAGAATCCTTTAGTCTTAATGAGATAAATTAGGGATAAAAAACCACCTACTAAGAAAGAAAAAATTATGACTTTAAAGCAATGAGAAATGCCTAGAAAAGAACCTACCACTGAAAAGAGCTTTATATCTCCTGCCCCTAATCCTTTGATTAAGAACAATGGAAATAGCACTATAACTGGTAATATGATTGCAAATAAATAATAATAAATGCCTTGAAAACCAACTTCAATAAAATTAAAAGATAAACCTGTTGTAATTCCAATTATAATTATGTAGTTTTTAATTTTATAGGATTTTAAATCGTGAAAAACCGCAAGAAGTGTTATGATTAACAGGCAATACATTTTTAGATTGATGTATTTCACCTCGTTATTTTAGATGGGATAATCTTACAATACTTTTATATATAAATCAATTACATTTTATAAATAAAACTATTTTTGTCATTAGTTCTAACTTTTCACTATATTAATGTGCATTTTGCTATTTTACAAAAGCATAAAAACTTGGCAGGTTCTGTAACCTGCCAAGTTTTTTTACCTACATCAAATCTTCAACACTAATATATCCTACAATCCCACAGGCCAGTCTTTTCCCTGCATTACCAGCAGGTTGACTTCTATAATCATCAGGGTTTTGATGTATTATCACGGA
>JAAYRG010000002.1 GCA_012518885.1 Clostridiales bacterium
AAAGCTAATATTAGCACTCTTAATGTGTATTCTTTATACTACTGCATTGACACCAAAGGTAGGAGCAAGTGGGGTAAGTATTGGTGAATTTCCAGTATCAATAAATCTAGGAGACTCTCTTGGTTATGAAGATAAAGAATTTGAAATAGAACTAAAGCCAGAACATCCTAATAACCCAATGCCTGAAGGAAGTATAGATGGTGTATACACTATTTATATTACAGGTGCAAATACAGCCTCTTTTCCTAAAATAGACTACTCGGAAGTAGGTACATATACATATACAATTTCCCCAAAATTTGATGGTGATGAAGCTGATGAATATGATACAAAAACCTTCTTGTTAAAAGTACAGGTAACCAGGTCTCCAATAACAAATCTATTGCAGGCAATGTCTACAATGTATGTACTAGGGCAAGATTCTAAGGTAGCGGGTGCAGTTTTTTATAATGCTCCCCCACCACTTCCTACAGAACCTACTGAAGTACCAACAGAAGCACCAACTAAACCACCAGAGGAATCAGTTAAGGGAGAAACTTATACACCACCAATAGATAGGCCAAGAACGGGTGATGAAACAAGTATATGGCTGTATGTTATGCTATTTACAAGTGGAATTGGGATGATTGCTTTACTAGGTTTAAGTACAGTCAGTAAAAATAGAAAAATGTTAAAGGACTAAGCTTGTAAAAAAACCCATCTTTGTATAAAATAACAGAGGTGGGTTTTTTCGCAAAAATAAAATGTAGGTGGGAAAAATGAATAAAATAATAAGAATCATCATTTTTGTAATCGCTATAAGCTTAATGTCCTTTTCAGGCTATAAATTATATGGTATATATAAGGAGTATAAAACTGGTAGTGACTTATATAATAGCCTTGCTAACCAGTTTGTAACAATAAAAGAAAGTGCAAAAAAGGAAGAGTCAGTGACAGTTAATTCATCAGATGAAGAGCCTAGCCTTAATCTAGATAAAACTGAGGACGAAATTAAGATAGATATTGATTTTGATACCCTATTAGAGACCAATAAGGATATAGTGGCTTGGATATATAGTCCAGATACTCCAATTAATTATCCAGTAGTTCAAAGTAATGACAATGACTATTATCTACGTAGGATGTTAGATGGGACCCACAATACTGCTGGAACAATATTTATGGACTATAGGAATAATAAGGACTTAAGTGATTTAAATACAATAATATATGGTCATAATATGAAAAATAATTCAATGTTTGGTACACTTGATAAGTATAAGAGCCAAGAATATTATGATGAACATCCACTAATATATTTAATAACTAAGGATAAGACATTAAAAATTGAATTATTAGCAGGCTTAATTGTAAGTGAAACATCTGAAGTTTATAGAATTCCTGAGGATGAAAAAGAACTACAAGGCCTTTATAATAAAATGTTAGAGAAATCAACCTTTAAGGCAGATGTAACCTTAGAAGAGGGAGATAGGCTAATTACCCTATCAACTTGTACCTATGAAAATGATAATGTAAGATATATAGTAGTAGGAAAAATTAGCAAGGAAGTAATTAACTTTATTAGCAACTAGTAAAACAGCCTATTATCCTTTGATAATAGGCTGCTTTACTTAAAAAGGGGAGGATAAGTATTTACTTTTCTTTGGTGCTAGTTGCGCAAATACTTACTTGCGCCTTGTTGGAGGGGGAGTCCAACAAAATGTTTCCTGGATAATATAATATGCATATGGGGTTAACATATTATATTGGGTAATCTAATAAAATTATTAGACTACTTATATTATGACCCCCTTCAAATCTTTTATGCAAATAATTT
>JAAYRG010000074.1 GCA_012518885.1 Clostridiales bacterium
TGACTGTCTTTCTTTTCATCAACCTTCCTTACATCTAACTTATCTAATTCCCTATCCCTTACTTTTTGGACTGATTTCATGTATTCGATAGGATTAACGTCCATAATTCCACCTCCGTGTGATTTTTATACCTTATCCTTCCTTGCTTTATCTTATAATTGTTTAAAGAGGTTCTTAATATCTTCAATAGAACCCTTACTTTCAATAGCGTCCTTGTTAGCTTCTTGAATCTGTATATATATTTCTTTGCGGTGAACCTGTACAGACCTTGGAGCTTCTATTCCTATCTTTACTTGGTCACCCTTTACTTCTAATACTTTAATTTCAATATCATTACCAATAATTATTGATTCCCCAATCTTTCTAGTTAGTGCTAGCATGATTATCTTGCCTCCTTATTCAGGATGTCATATATCTTATACTTAATTTCATAATCATCGTTACCTGCTATGACTTGGCAAGCTTTTTGGGTGTCCACGTTAATAACAAATGGCGCCTTTAAGTTTACACTTATATCTTCAATATTAGTGGGAATTGTAAGGGATAATAGAACCAAGAGGCCTTGGCCATCTTCTTTTACCTGGCCTAAAGATTCTAATACTTCCTCCTCTATTAGGGGATTATAGTCTGGTTTAATTAGGGTTGGTGAGATTACAGGAAGGGCAACAGCTGGCTCCTCTAGGGACTGAAGCCAGTATACAACTGCTTCTTCCCCCTCCTTCTCATCAAATATCAGAACATACTTCTTTAGGTCTTCTAAACCCATAATTCCTTTTTCAAATGTTATTAACTTACTATCATCTATTTCTACTTCACCGAAATGTTTTGTTTTTACAAGCATAGCTTTCTCCTTCTTTGCTACCTATAATACCTACTTAAAGTTACATTATCTTATAAAGTCAAGTAAACTAGTCTTAACTATCTGGCCTGCTGCCGAAAGGGAAGCATTGTATAGGGTCTCAGCTGCCCCATACCTAATTATTGTATCAACTAGGTCAACGTCTTCATTCTGAGATAATAATTCTTCAAAGTCTATCTGCTGACTTGCTAGCCTACTTTCTGTTAATTCTAACCTTACATACCTACTTCCTAGGTCGGATACAGCTATGTTAAGACGCTCTTGTTGGTCCGATACCCTTGTTAGTCCCTTAGAGAACACATCTTGTAAGACCTTATTCTTTAGGCCAAGTTCCACCTTAAGGGTCTCTAACATTCTCTCAAGACCAGCCTTATTCTCAAAGTTTGGATCTTCTAGATAACCTTCTATCTCTCTTATCCTCTCTTCAGTTATAGCTACATCATCTGAAACTGATACAAGCTCCTCTACTAGTCTTTTTATATCATGGGAGAAGGCATCTTTAGCTTGTGTATTAACAGTTAACTTTTGGTTGAAGTTTACTTCGTATTGGATTTCTTGGTTACTCTTAGTATAATGGATTACCTTATTGTTTGGGTCATTCATATCTAGCTTTAGATTAGGACTAGATGGCTCAGTCTTTACACAATCGAAGTAGTGTTCAGGTCTTAAATCGTCCTTCTTAAAGGAATCCTTTTGGTAAGTAACTGAGATATCACTTGCTTGTCTCATGGTATCTAGTACATCCTCTCCAAAGATTAGTTCACCTGTTTCAGGTATAAAGTGAACAGTATCTCCTGTAGGATTATATACATCTGTATCACTTAGGGGCTTACTTTCTACTGTTATACCTTGTACTACTTGGCCGTCCTTATCTCTTATCTCAAGCATTGAAGTTATATCGCTATCATTACTTAAATCACTATATGCTAACTTGATTCTATAAGAATGAACTAGGCTTGGAGCTTCTGTCATATCTTCAGGATTAAGGTTTTTTAAGTCTATGCTTGAAAAGTCACTAGCTCCATTTACCTTAGTACTTGTCTCTTCAACCTTAGACATATATTCAATATCACGTGGTTTAAAGTGTTGTGTTATTGAATAACTTACATTATCAGTTGCCTTGTCAAAAAGTAGGCTTGTATCTGTCTTAAATCCTGTAAACACATACCTTCCAGCATAGTCAGAATCACCTTCTTGGTAAAACTGGGCAGCCATTTGCTTTATGTTTTCTATAATACTATTCCTATCTGATGTAGTTAGGGTATCATTAGCCCCTTGTACTAATTGGGTGTGCATATCTGTTAGCAAATCATTGGCTGTTACAAGGGCAGCTTCTGTTACATCCATCCATGACTTAGCATCAGGAATATTCTTCTCAAAGTATTGATTTAGTTCTGCTAGGTCTGTCCTAAGTTTAAGACTTCTAACTGCAATCATGGGGTTTTCAGAAGGTCTACTAATCCTTTTACCAGAAGAATATTGTGATTCTAGTTTACTAAGATTTAATCTATTTCTATTGATGTTATATAACATATTGTTAGTCATCATTTTATTTGTAATTCTCATGATTTAGTCCTTTCCTTTAAGCGCCCATTCCGTTAATTAATCTATCATATATTTCGTCCATAACTGAAATTACTTTAGCAGAAAGATTGTATGCATTCTGATACCTTACTAGGTCCATTGCTTCTTCATTAATATCTACCCCTGATTCAGATATTCTTTGGTTATCTATCATGGTAAGAATATCTTGTTGGCTTTGGGAAAAGTTGGCAGCCTTGTTGGTGTCTATTCCTATTTCAGCTACTAGGGTCTGTAGGAAGGATGCAGGGTCACCTTGCTTAAACATTCCCTTATTACTCTTTAACTCTATTAACTGATTTAGGACTTCTGCATCTTCAACACCTTGGGTTACATCCTTACTAGCTGCAATCTTACTTGGGTTTTTATGAATTTCTGGATTAATCATAAAGTTTTCTGCACTTAGATAGTGATAGGCCTTGTAATCACTAAGGTCATATGAATTGCCAAGAGGGTCCTTCCCACTAAAAAAGTAGTCACCCTTGTTACCATCTAGGTCATATCCTTCTGTATGAATGTCATTGAAGGCCTTTGCATAAGTTCTTACGAATTCATTTAGCTTGGCCATATAGTAGGGAATTCCCTTGTAGGCTATGCTATCTCCTACGGAAGCCTTAGTATCTAAAAGACTTGCAGCTATATTTGCAGGCTCTGTTAAGTCCTCCGTTAGGGTGAATTCATAACTAAGAGAACCTGGATTAGTGGCAGATTCTACAACCTTATAACTTTCGTACCTATATTCCCTATTGTTTATGGTTATTACACCTTGGGCAGGAAGGTTAAGTTTTTCAATACTATCTATGCTTGCCTTAGATATGGTAATTATAGAGCCTGTTGCACCTGGATTAGTCCCGTCATTAGGTGCCTTATTAATATCTTCTATCAAACCATAAAAGTTCTCCTGGTTATTACCATCTCTTAGTTCATATAGGGCACCAAGTCTGCCCCCAACAAAGGGACTTCCAAGATAGAAGTTTTGTCCGTCATTCCACCTAACATCATATATCCCATCGATATCGTTTTGGTTGACCTTAACTTCTCTAGGTACTACTTCTAGGGTACTAAACTTATCGGTATCAACTAGGATATGGCCGTCTAAGTATATGGTAAAGTAGGATACAGTACTTTCACTTACTATAGGCTGTTCCTTTACTGAGATATTAGCAATCTTAGATAGTTCATCAACTAAGACATTCCTTTGGTCCCTAAGGTCATTGGCTGTGCCGCCGTTTGCTTCTAGGGTATTAATTTGCTTTGTTGTTGTTGATATCTGCATAGCTAGGGAATTAATTTGGTCAATTGTGTTCTTGATTTCAAAGTTACATTCCTCTTGAATATTCTTCATGCTAGTAGATAAGCTATTGAAATATTCTGTAAAACTTTGAGCAAAGTTTAGCACTGAAGTCCTATGGGTTAAACTTGAAGGATTCTTTGACATTTCATGCATACTTTCGTAAAACTTGTCAAAGAAGGTAGTAAAACCTTCTAGGGTAACTTCATTGAAATAATTCTCAATCTTATGCATGTACTGAGATTTTGTTTCATATACTCCATAGGTAGTATTATTTTGTCTATATTTTATATCATAGTATTCATTTCTAATTTGGGTAACACCTGTAGTATGAACACCGGTTCCAACCATACCATAAGATTGGCTAACCCTAATTGGTGTGGCTGCTCTCTGGTCTTGAACCTGTCTTGTATAGCCTTTAGTTTCAGCATTGGCTATATTATGTCCTGTTACATTAAGGGCTGATTGGTATGCATATAAACCAGTCTTTCCTGTATTTAAGCCTAAAAACGTGGATGGCATTATATTCACCTCTAATTCTTATCTGTCTCTTACCTTATTCTACAAGGGTAGGAATATTCCTATTCTACTTGTGTAGTCCTAGACTAGGATAAGTCCTTATCCTAGTCTCATAATTACATGTTCTAGCATCTCATCAATAACCGAAATATATCTAGCTGATGCATTATATGAATGTTGGTACATAATCAAGTTCGAAAGTTCTTCATCTGTAGAAACACCAAGACTTTGTTGGCGTAAGTTATCTATACTATTTACCATGGACCTTTGGTTCTGGCTAATTGTTTCAAACTGCTGACCATTGGTAGCAACATCTCCTACAAATGCTGCGTAATAACCTTGAAAACCATACTCCGTTAAGGTATTAGGAGATAGTTTTAACTTAGGGTCCTGCCAAAGGTCTACTAACTTCTGAACTGCTTCCATATCGTAGTCATCAGTACCTGCACCTGAACTAAGTGGTATCTTAGAATAATTGGCTAAGATTTCTGGGTTAACTTCTATTTCACCTAGGCTATATAGGCTAATGATTTCATTCTTGTTTTCTTCCTTATAGATTCTTAGGGTTTGGGTAACCATGTTACCATCTACTTCAACCTCTACCTCTACTTCTTCATACCTAGGAACTCTTTTCCTAGAGAATAGTTCAGTACCTGTACTTGCATTAGCATCCATTCCCTTTGGTGCATCAGGGCTTAGGGCTTGTCCCTTATGTACTTGTGTATCGCCTGGCAAATAATAGTCAGCTTCTACATTAGGACAAAGAATATCATTAATTCCTGTAACGATAGAATGTATTAACTGGTCAAAACCTGCCTGGGCCTTCATAATTACTGAGGCATCTACAGTGTTATTATATACCTTAACAGCTTCAATAAAGTCTGCTTCTGATTCATACCTATCCCTTACAGGAATATCTGTATAATTAGCCATCCTATTACCTCTTGTATAGAGTAGACCCTTTAGGGACCCTATATCTGTATTGTACTGGGATGATGCAGGTTTATCTAAATTGAAGACTTCTTGGCCTTTAAGGTGGTCCCATACAGGAACTAAAAGACCTGTTCCAACGATTTCTTTAGTGCCTATGGTGTAGGTAATCTCTGGAGTTACAAGAGGAACACCTTCAGCATAAACAGTTAATTCTCCTGTCCTATCTTCACTATAAGTAATAGCAATCATGTTGCCTAGCTCATCAAGTAACAGGTTTCTAGCATCTCTATAGTCGTTGGCTCTTTCTATACCATTACTTTCAAAGTAACGAATCTTATCACTAATTAGACTAATCTCATTAGCAATTTCATTTATTCTATTTACTTCATTAACAATCTGTGTATTAAGGTTAAGTTGGTAGTCTCTTAACTGGTTCCAGATAACTTCTGCCCTTTCAATAAAGCTAACAGAAGATTGGACTAGACTAGTTCTTGCAACTATAGAATCTGGTTGCTTTGATAGCTCTTGTATTGAAGTCCATAGGTCTTCTAGGGAGTTTGCAAAGGCTACCCCGTCAAGCTCTCCAATTATATTCTCGATTTCACTAACTGCCTGGGACTGAACTTGATAAAACTGGTATCTACCATTCTCTAGTCTATAGGACTTATCTAAGAAGATATCCCTTACCTGTCTTACTGCTAATATATCTACTCCACTTCCAACTTGAAGTATGGAGTTGCCCCTTTGTCCGATTGTATTATATCCACCATCTTTATGAACAACCTGCTGCCTTACATATCCTTTAGTTTCTACGTTAGCAAGGTTGTGAGCAGTCACATTAAGTGCGTTATAATGGGCATTAAGTCCTGATACCCCAGTTGAAAAACTTCTAAGTAAACTCATACAATTCTCACTTCCTGTTTTGTAGTAAAGAATGTTTGATATGCCTATTGCTTAGCATCAAACATCCCTGTTTGGCCTAGTCCATCGTCATTGTAAGCGCCCTTGTTATAGGTATTAGTATTAATGTTTTGAATACTTTGATAGAAGTTCATATTAAACTCAATCATATCTAAGGATTGTTCTATCAAAGCCTTGTTGCGCTCATTAATGGATGTAGCCCGCTTTAGGGTCCTGGCTAAGTCATCATAAACAGCTGCCAAGTCCTTTTGCTCTTCTTGCCCTTTAAGTAATTCGATTATGGTTCTAATATTTAAACTAGCTGGGTCCCTACCCAAAACAAGGGCAATATTTTTAACTATCTCTTCTCGTCTTTTTTCAAGTTTGTTAATTTCATTAATAAATTCTTCTTCTTGCTTAGTTATAAGTGATAATGACTCTAAGTCATTGCTAACAATTACCTTTGTCTTCTCTTCTTGTATAGGTATTATATTACTATATATAATCTCTTCTTTTTTTAGAGTGGTGGTTAACTCTTCGATTAAACTTGCCAAATCTCTTTCCTTCCTTTATAGATACTACTTTTGGTTTCAAATAGTCTCATCAAAATACTTGTTCACTATCTTATCAGCAATCTCCTGGGCACTTATGTTGTATGTGCCTGATTCCATACGTTTAATAATGTCGTTAACCTTGTCATAACGAATATCAGGCGCCCTCTTAAGTCCTTCTTTTGCGACTTGTATGTCACGTCCTATATTAGAGATTTCAACACCATCTTTTTTCTTTATAGCATTAATCTTGTTTGCTTCCTTTACCTTAGATGCTTGGTGTGCCTCATATATTTGAGAAATCTTATTATATGAATTAATTCTCATTATTCTCCGCCTTTCTTACTTGTATAACATAGGTTCATTATAGTTTCTCATAATTCCACTCTTCTAATATATTTATCGGTAATTTTTAAGAAATATTTATAGGTAAATGAAATTTTTATTTCTACATAATAAGACAAATGCCCCGTCCCCCCTGTCTTATGACAGGAAAGACGAAGCATTCCTATTGATTATCCCTAATCATACTTCATATTTTTTAGAATATCGCTAAAGTCAAAAGTCGCAAAATAATCCTTAGGAGTCTCAGCCCTTCTTATCATTTGGACAGACCCATCTTCCTTAAGTAGTAATTCTGCACTCTTTAACTTTCCATTATAATTGTATCCCATTGAATAACCATGGGCACCTGTATCGTGAATTACTAGGTAGTCACCTATATCAATCTTTGGTAACATCCTATCTATTGCAAACTTGTCGTTGTTTTCACATAGGGACCCTGTTATGTCATACATCTTATCATGAGGCTTATCTTCCTTGCCCATAACAGTGATGTGGTGGTAGGCACCATACATAGCAGGTCTCATAAGGTCAACTGCACAAGCATCAAGACCAATATAGTTTTTATAGATGTTCTTTTCATGAACTGCCTTAGAAACTAAGTGGCCATAAGGACCAAGCATATATCTTCCAAGTTCTGTGAATATTGATACATCTTCCATGCCTGCAGGTACAAGAACCTCTTCAAAGGCTTTTCTTACCCCTTCTCCAATTACCATAATATTATTAGGTTTTTCCTCAGGCCTATAAGGTATTCCTATACCACCTGATAGGTTAATAAACTTAATGTGGACACCAGTCTTATCCCTTAATTCTACTGCCAGTTCAAAAAGGATTCTCGCTAGTTCTGGGTAATATACATCACTTATGGTATTAGAAGCTAGGAAGGCATGAATTCCAAAGTGCTTTACTCCTCTTTCCTTAAGTATCTTAAACCCTTCAATCATTTGGTCCTTAGTAAAGCCATACTTAGCCTCACTTGGGTTATCCATAATGGTGTTACTTATTTCTAGAGTTCCACCTGGATTATAGCGGCAACTAATTGTGTCTGGTAGTCCAGCAACCTTATCTAGAAAGTCTATATGGGTAAAGTCATCTAAGTTAATATAGGAATCTAACTCTCTTGCCTTAACGAACTCCTCAGCTGGTGTTGCATTAGATGAGAACATAATCTCATCTCCAACAATACCAAGGGCCTCAGCTAACATTAGTTCTGTGTATGATGAACAGTCAACCCCACACCCTTCCTCATGTAGTATCTTTATAAGATATGGGTTAGGAGTTGCCTTAATTGCAAAGTATTCTTTGAAACCCTTGTTCCAAGAGAATGCCTCCTTTAACCTTCTTGCATTTTCTCTGATTCCTTTTTCATCATATATATGAAAGGGAGTTGGATACTCCTTTGTAATTTCTTTTATCTGATCAAGTGTTATAAATGGCTTTTTCATCTTTATCAACCTTTCACTACTTTTTTAGTAGTTCATATTATAAACAAACAAGAAAGCTAGCGCAAGCACCTTTCTTATTTTTATTCTGTTTTTACTAATAATTATACATCTGCTGCTATAATATAGTCTTTTCTACCCTTTAAGACCATAGGAAACCCTCTTAGAATCATAGCCTAAATCTCTAGCATCCCTTACTAATTCAACCCTAGCTCCTGACTTCATTAGCCTTATAAAGTCCTGTATAGTGTCTAACTTTTGTTCAAATAAGATACCGCCTCTTAGGTCACCATCATGGTGGGAGTCAGACCCTGCTGTTACAACAAGCTTATGGTTAGCTGCGTAAGCCCTAGCCCTTCTATCAAACTTTGGATTAATGTGGCTTGAATTAATAACTTCAACTGCATCTACATGTTCAGGGAATAGTCTGATTCTACTAATATAACCAGCCTCCCTGTAGGGATGGGCATGAACAAAGTAGCCACCAGCTGCCTTGATTTGTTCATAGTGTTCTTCTATGGACCATTCAAGTATCTCAGGGTGGTTTAGCAACCATTCCTTATCAAGACCGTATACTAGAAAGTCATTACCTTGAAATGATTCTTCCCAACCAAAGAAAACAGATAAGCCAATCTTGTCTCCTTCTTTTTTGGCATTTTCATAACCACGAGTAAAGTTATTCACCCACTTTTCCCATGGCATATTCCTAGATATTGCAGTGTTACCGTTATAGAAATGATCTGTTACAATAATTCCGTCGTATCCTAGTTCCTTATATATTCTTGCTTGTTTTGCTCCACTTGTTGAAGCACAAGCACTAACTTCTGATGTGTGCATGTGAGTTTCATACAGATATTTTCTCATTACAACCATCTCTTTCTATATCACGACAAGCCAATAAGTTCCTTCATAGATTTTAGTATAGCATAAGAAAAAACCCCAGTCTATTGGACAAATCACACATGGAAACTAGATTTATTAGGTGAGATATGTTAAAATGTCTAAGATTAAGGACCGCAAAAGTTAGTATAAAAAACTCTTATATGGTCAGATTAATAAGGTTAATAACTTTATTTTTATATATATAAGTAGTAATAAAAGTCATTTAACTTGAAAGGAACATCATAAATGGAACAATATAATGGTAGTCAGATAATCGTATTAGAAGGTTTAGAAGCTGTTAGAAAGCGTCCTGGTATGTACATTGGTAGTACAGGTTCTAGGGGTCTTCACCACCTAATATGGGAAATAATCGATAATGGTATAGATGAGCACTTGGCTGGATTTTGTAGTGAGATTAATGTTACCCTCCACAAGGACGGTGGTATCTCTGTAGCCGATAATGGCCGTGGTGTACCTGTAGATATCCATCCAACCCAAAAGATCCCAACAGCAAGGGTTGTTTACTCTGTTCTTCATGCAGGTGGAAAGTTTGACCACTCTGTATATAAGGTATCTGGAGGTCTACATGGTGTTGGTGCTGCAGTTGTTAATGCCCTATCTAAGCATATGATAATTGAGATTAGACGTGATGGTAATATATACCTTGATGAGTACAAGAATGGTGGACATCCTGTTACTAAACTGGACAAGGGACAGCTTCCATCAATCGGAACCTGCAGAAAGAATGATACAGGAACCAAGGTTACCTTCTACCCAGACGAAGAAATCTTTGAGACAATTGAATTTAAGCCAGATGTTATAAAGAAGAAATTAAAGGAAATATCTTATTTGAATAAGAACCTAAAGCTTGTATTTACTGATGAAGAAGTAGGAGAGACCATTACCTATCTTGAAGAGGATGGTATCAAGAGCTTTGTTTCTTATTTGACTAGGGATGATAAGGTAATTCACGACGAACCAATCTACATAGAAGGAAAAAGTGGTGATATTGAAGTAGAGATAGCCTTTCAATACACAGAAGATTATTCTGAAACCATCAATGCTTACTGTAACAGGATTAATGTAGTTGATGGTGGTACCCTTGTAACAGGCTTTAAAACAGCCCTAACTAGGGTTATGAACCAGTATGCAAGAGAACTTGGTATCCTAAAGGAAAAGGATGACAATTTTGATGGTAAGGATATAAGGAACGGAATTGTTGCAATTATTTCTATCAAACATCCTGACCCCCAGTTCGAAGGCCAAACTAAGTCAAAACTTGGTAATACTGACGCTAAGACTGCTGTAGATGAAGTATTTACCCAAAAGGCCCAGTACTACTTCGATAGAAATGTAGAAGTACTAAAGACTATCCTTGATAACTCCCTAAAGTCTTTCAATGCTAGAAAGGCAAGTGACAAGGCTAGGAATGCTATAATTAAGCAAATATCAGATGTAGACACCCGTAGTAAGCTTGCATCTTGTTCTTCAAGAAAACCTGAAGAATGTGAACTATATATAGTCGAAGGTGATTCTGCAGGTGGAACAGTTAAGACTGCAAGAAACCGTAGAACTCAAGCAGTCCTTCCCCTAAGAGGTAAGATTCTTAATGTTGAAAAGTCAAGCCTAGAGCGTGTCTTAACCAACAATGAGATAAAGTCAATGATCGCAGCCTTTGGTTGTGGAATTGGTGAAGACTTTGATATTAGTAAGTTAAGGTATGATAAGATTATAATCCTAACAGATGCCGATGTTGACGGTGCCCATATTAGTACCCTCCTTCTTACTTTCTTCTACCGCTTTATGCCTGAACTTATTAAGGCAGGCAAGATATACAGGGGACTTCCACCCCTATATAGGGTTGAATACCAACCAGCTGCTAAGGGTAAGAAAAAGAAGGAATATAAGTACCTTTTCAATGATTTTGAATTAGAAAAGTTTAGAAAAAGTAATAAGGGGAAAATATTATCCCTTCAAAGGTACAAGGGTCTTGGTGAGATGGATGCTAACCAACTTTGGGAAACAACCTTAAACCCTGAGACTCGCATTCTAGCCCAAGTTACTATTAACGACTCAGTTGAAGCTGATGAGATTACAACTACCCTAATGAGTACTAATGTCCCACCAAGAAGGACCTTCATTATGGAAGAGGCTAGATATGCAAAACTAGATATTTAATGGCAAATACAAGGAAAACCCCATTTGTTTTTAAATAACTTATGGGGGATTTCCATTTTAGAGTATATTTAATAAGAATTTAGGAGGAATCCATGAGTAAAAATAAAAAGCCCACTGATAATATCATCCAATTAGATTATTCAGAAGAAATGAAAAATTCCTATAGAGATTATGCAATGAGTGTTATTGTATCTCGTGCACTACCAGATGTTCGTGACGGTCTAAAACCAGTTCAAAGACGTATCCTATACTCTATGCATGAACTAGGTCTTGACCCTAAGAAACCCCACCGTAAGTCTGCCCGTATTGTCGGAGATACCATGGGTAAGTACCACCCCCACGGTGATAGTTCTATATATGATGCCCTTGTTCATATGGCTGAAGATTATGCAATGTCAATCCCCTTAATTGATGGTCACGGTAACTTCGGTTCTATAGACGGGGATAAGGCTGCAGCCATGCGTTATACAGAGGCTAGACTTTCAGAAGCTGGTGCAACCCTTCTTGAGTCTGTTGATGATGACCTAGTTGAGTTTATCCCAAACTTTGATAATAGCGAACATGAACCAACTGTTTTACCTGCTATGCTTCCTAACCTCTTAATTAACGGTACTACAGGAATAGCAGTTGGTATGTCTACTAATATTCCAACCCATAATCCTGGTGAAGTAATCGATGGGGTTTGTGCCTATATAGACAAACCAGATATTACTGTAGAAGAGCTGATGAAGTACATCCCTGGTCCAGACTTTCCTACAGGTGGAACTATCATCAATAAGGAAGACTTACTTGATATCTACACGACTGGTGAAGGTAAAATCCGCCTAAGAGGAAAGGTTGAGTTTGAAAAGGGAGACTATGGTAGAACCAATATAGTTATAACCGAAATTCCATACACAGTTGCAGGAAACAAGACTAGGCTTGTAGAAAGTCTTGCTAACTTACTTAAGGACAAGGTCTTTGATGAGCTTCATGAAGTAAGGGATGAATCATCTAAGGAAGGAATTAGAATTGTTATTGAAGTAAAGAAAGACCGTGATGTGGACAACCTCCTAAACGGCCTCTACCAAAAGACACCCCTTGAAGATACTTATGGGGTTAACCTACTTGCAATTAAGGACCAACAACCAGTTTTATTCAACTTAAAATCCTTAATAGAAGAATTCGTTAATTACCAAGAAGACCTTTATACAAAACAATTCCAAAACCTCTTACACAAGGCCAACAACCGATTAGAGATTGTAGATGGTTTGATAAGGGCAACAGATGTAATTGACTTAATCATTGAGATACTTAGGGGAAGTAAGTCTACAAAGCAAGCTAAAGACTGCTTGATCCATGGTATAACTACAGACATAAACTTTAAGACCAAGAAGTCAGAAAAAGAAGCTTCTAGACTAAACTTTAGCGAAGCCCAAGCAGACGCAATCCTAGCTATGCCCCTTGGTAGATTAATTGGTTTAGAAATCCTTAAATTACGCGAAGAAGCTAGCCAGTTACAGGATAAGATTGCTGAGTATACTAAGATCTTAGGAGATAAAAACGAATTATTCAAGGTAATCAAAAAACGCCTACAAGAATTCAAGAAAACCTTTAATAGTCCAAGAAGAACCCTAATTGAGAACGAAAAAGTAGAAAGTTATGTGGAAGAAATTAAGGAAGAGGAAATCTATATCTTTATAGATAGGTTTGGCTATACCAAGTCGATTGATTCTGCTAGTTACGCTAGGATAGCACCTGAAACCTTAGAAGAATATGCCCACATTATTCCTATGAAAAACACTGATAAACTTTGCTTCTTTACTGCTGAAGGTACTATGTATCAAGTTAATGCCCTAGATATTCCACAAGGAAAGGCAAGGGACAAGGGAGTCCTAATTCAAACCCTTTCTAAGGTTGGTAAAGAACATATTCTCCACTATACTTCTTTTGAAGAACTCTTTGAAAGCCAGCTAGTATTTGTAACTAAGAATGGATATATTAAGCAAGTATCAGGAGCTGAGTTTGAAACTGTTAGATACTCATTAGCTGCAACCAAGTTAGAAGATAATGATAAAATTGTAGCTGTTATTAAATTATCTGCATCAGAGGTCCTAGCTGCTGATGATAGGAAGGTTATTATCCTCACCCAGAAGGGTCTATCCTTAGGCTTTGCCTTAAGTGAAGTTAGTGAATTAAAGAGAAATAGTAGGGGTGTTATTGCTATTCGACTAGATGATGATGACTATGTAGACTTCGCTACTATTGTAGAAAATGATGCTGAAATCTTTGTATATAAGGATAAGGAATTGAGTGCTAAAAAGGTAAGAAAACGTAAACGCGCCCAAAAAGGCCATAATGCTAATTTAAACCTCTAAAATGGTTTTTATTATAAGATATAAGCAATTTGAGGAATCTTGTTATGACAAAACAAGATTCCTCTTTTTTAGTAAACTCTTAATAATCAGATTCTTTCTTTTCATTCTTATATAGGCTAATGGCTGAACTTGTACCAATTCTGCTACAACCCTCTTCAATATAGGCCTTCATTTCTTCTAGGCTTCTAATACCACCAGATGCCTTAATCTTTACATTAGGGCCTATATGGTCTTTAAATAACCTAATATCTTCTAATGTAGCTCCACCAGTACCAAATCCAGTTGATGTTTTAATATAATCTGCACCTGCCTTAGTAACAGCCTCGCACATTTTAATCTTCTCATCTTCTGTCAGGTAGCAAGTTTCAACTATAACCTTTAGTATCTTATCACCAACAGCCTCTTTTAAGGCCCTAATTTCTTCTTCTACCTTCTTGTAGTCACCGTTTTTTACGTCAGTAATGTTGATTACCATATCAACTTCACTTGCTCCTTCAGCAACAGCCTGTTTACATTCAACTAGTTTTACCTCTCTTGTTTGATAACCAAGAGGGAAGCCTATTACTGTACAGATGTTTACCTTGCCCTTATATTCATCACTAATTCTTTTAACATAGCAAGGTGGTACACATACTGATGCAGTCCCATATTCTATGGCCTCATCACACAAAACTTTTATATCTTCCCAGTTAGCAACTGCCTTTAATAATGTATGGTCAACATACTTTAATACTTCTATATCCTTCATCATATTCATTCCATCCTTTTATATTTATTATTATTAATACTTTACTACTCCATCAATGTCAACCTTTGCCAAAACAAGGGGTCTAAGATTAACCTCGTCATCAGTAAATGAATAAGCATCTAGTAAGGTCTTTTCTGCCCTTTCAAATAGGTCTTTACTTGATGCATGTAAAACTCCTAAAACATCTCCCTTACTTACCTTGTGACCAGTCTTTTTCTTTAGGACTATACCTGCTGCATAGTCTAGAATACTGTCCTTGGTTTCCCTTCCTGCTCCAAGTAGCATTGAGGCTATACCACACTTTTCTGCATCCATATGACTAATATAGCCATCCCTTGGTGCCTTTACTTCATGCGAATAAGGTGCCTTTTCAAACTTATCAGGGTCTAGTATAACACTAGAGTCTCCCCTTTGTGCACTTACCATTTCTATTAGCTTGTCTAGGGCCTTACCGCTATAGAGTGAATCTCTAACTAATTCTTCACACTCTTTAAGGCTAGCCTTACCTGACATATAGACCATATTAGCAGCAAGGCTTATACAAAGGTCTGTTAAGTCCTTTGGTCCCTGCCCCTTTAAGGTTTCTACCGCCTCAATTACTTCTAGGGAGTTACCTATATTATTGCCTAGGGGAATATCCATATCAGTTATGATAGCTATTGTCCTTACTCCTGCATGTTCGCCGATTTCCACCATCCTCCTAGCTAGTTCTATAGACTTATCCACAGTTTTCATAAATGCTCCACTGCCAGTCTTTACATCTAGGACTATCCCATTACTTCCAGCTGCCAGCTTTTTACTCATTATGGATGATGCAATAAGGGGAATGCTATCAACTGTTGCAGTTACATCTCTTAAGGCATACAGCATCTTGTCTGCTGGAGCCAAGTTACCTGTTTGACCAACTACACTGAGGCCAACATTGTTAACTATATCTGTAAAGTCATCCTTACTAATGTCTATCTTAAGCCCAGGAATAGCCTCTAGTTTGTCTAGAGTTCCACCAGTATGGCCAAGGCCCCTACCTGACATCTTAGCAACCTTACAGCCACAAGCAGCTACGATTGGTCCAATTACCAGGGTGGTCTTATCTCCTACCCCACCAGTTGAATGCTTATCTACCTTAAACCCTTCAATAGCTGACAGGTCAATAACATCTCCAGACCTTGCCATTGCTAGGGTAAGGCTTGCTGTTTCTTCTGGTGTCATACCTTGAAAGTATATTGCCATTAACATGGCTGACATCTGATAATCAGGTATGTCACCATCTACATAGGCTTTAATCATAAAACCTATCTCTTCATTAGTTAAGGCCCCACCATTCTTTTTCTTATGAATCAAGTCATACATTCGCATATTAGGTCACCCCTATTAACTTTTTACTTGTTAATTAGCATCTTTTATACTCATTCCTATTATTTAGTATATCTTTTATTTACATTTTAAGCAATAATAAAGATTTTACTTAATTATTATATAATCTAGTGTCACATAAGGTCATCTAGTGTCATATTATGTAGTATCATATGTGAAAGGAAGTATTGATATGTGTAATTGTGGATTTAATAGATGTAGGTGCCCTAGGCGGGGAACAGGAGTAGGCCCTGGATATGGAAATAGACCAGGATATGGCCAAAGACCAGGTACTAGACCAGGTTGTGGTCAAAGACCAAACAGGTGCAGGAGAGACAACGTTGGCGGAGCCCCTTGCCCATACAGAACTCCTAGAGCTTGGCAGGATCCAAGATACGGTAGCTCTGGACGTAGATAACAAGTAAATACCTATTAAGCAAGAAATGCACCCGAATGCTAATACTAGAGCATTTGTGGTGCATTCTTTTTAATTAATACTTTTTATATAGTACCCTCTATAGTTCCTGCAAACTGGCTATTATAGAGTTTACTGTAGAAGCCTTTTTTAGCAAGGAGTTCTTCGTGACTTCCCTTTTCAATAATATTACCATCCTTTAGAACAAGAATTACATCAGCTTCTTTAACAGTTGATAATCGGTGGGCCACAATAAAGGTTGTTCGTCCCTCCATCATCTTATTAAAGGCATTCTGAATCTCAATTTCAGTTCTTGTATCTATAGAAGATGTAGCTTCATCTAGTATTAACATAGGTGGTAGTGATAACATTACCCTAGCAATACTAAGGAGCTGCTTTTGACCATGGGATAAGTCTCCCCCATCATCAGTAATATAGGTATTATAGCCATCTGGCAAACGTCTAATAAAGTTATGGGCATGGGCAGACTTAGCTGCTTCAACTACTTCTTCATATGTAGCATCTGGCCTTCCATACTTAATATTATCTAAGATTGTTCCAGACTTTAACCAAGTATCCTGCAGAACCATACCAAAGTTGGTTCTTAAACTTTTGGTTGTAATCTTATCAATATCTATTCCACTTATTTCAATTCTTCCCTTATCAATATCATAAAATCTCATTAACAAGTTAATAAGGGTAGTTTTTCCTGACCCAGTAGGTCCCACAATAGCAATCCTTTGACCTGGTTCTACATCTAGGTTTAGGTCTTCTATTAAACTAACCTTAGGATTGTAAGAGAAATAAACATGGTCTAGCCTTACCCTACCATCAACTTCTTCTAGTTCTATGGCATTCTTTGGGTCTGGTTTTATAGACTCTTGTTCTATAAAGTCAAAGACACGGGCTGCACTAGCTAGGGCATTTTGAAACTCAGCAACAACGCCTGATATTTCATTAAAAGGCTTTGTATACTGATTTGCATAGGATAAAAAGCTAGTTAACTGACCTACAGTCATTGACCCATTAATTGCAGCTATTGCGCCTGTTAGTCCTACTGCCGTATAAACTATTCCATTTACAAAACGGGTAGCTGGATTAGTAATGGATGAGTAAAAGGTTGCCCTAAGATAACTGGCGCCTAGCTTTTCATTTATATCATCAAATCTTTCCTGGGCCCTTTCTTCATAACTAAAGGCCTGGACTACCTTCTGATTATCAATCATTTCATTTATTAAAGAGGTCAGTTCACCCCTTCTTGATGACTGCTCAGTAAACATTGTATAGGTTCTACTTGCAATAAAACTTGCAACTAGTAGAGATAATGGCGTAATTAAGACTACTACAAATGTAATTTTGATATTTACAGTTAACATAAAAACTAGGGTTCCTACTATACTTAAGACCCCTGTAAATAGCTGAGAAAACCCTAAAAGAAGACCATCTGCAAACTGGTCCACATCTGTAATAATTCGACTTATAATATCACCATGTTGGTGGCCATCTAAATAACTAAGGGGTAAACTTGTTACCTTATCAAAGGCAGTTTCCCTCATGTCCTTTACCACTGAGTAGGTTACCTTATTGTTTAATATATTCATTAGCCACTGGCAAAGGGATGTAAGTCCTATTAAAATGGCTATTTTAATTAATATATCTATTATTTTCTCAAAATCTACCTGGCCCTTACCAATAATAAGGTCAATTGTCTTCCCAATTAGAATTGGAAGGTAGAGGGTCATGGCTACTGATAGGGCTGCAAAGATTAAAGACATTACTAGGTGTATCCTGTAGTGGCTAATATAAGTTAAAACCTTCTTAAGGGTTGATTTATTAGTCATTTACAGCCTCCTTCTGAAACTGTGAGTAATATATTTCCTGGTATATATCACAAGTTTCTATTAGTTCTTTGTGAGGCCCATAGCCAACCATTTTACCGTCATGTAATACTATGACTTTATCTGCATGGAGTATAGATGCAGCTCTTTGAGAAACAATTAATGTGGTCATCTTCTTGTTAGAATTAGCAATAGCCCTACGAAGCCTTGCATCTGTTGCATAATCTAGGGCAGAGGTACTATCATCTAATACTAGTATTTCTGGTTGCTTTACTAGGGCTCTAGCAATCGACAACCTTTGTCTTTGGCCACCTGATAAGTTTTTGCCCCCTTGATGGATAACAAAGTCTAGCTTGTTTTTATATTTTTCAACAAACTCCATAGCCTGGGCCATAACTAGAGCCTCGTTCATCTCTTCCTCA
>JAAYRG010000075.1 GCA_012518885.1 Clostridiales bacterium
GAAAATAGGTATTTAAATAAAGGTAAAGTTACTATTAATTATAGAGGAGATGTAATAAAAATGAACCGCAAGAAGATAGACAAGAATGTAAAAGAGACCTTGGCTGACTTTACTTATAAGAAGCTAAAAAATGATATAATATGTCAAGTACTAAAGCCAGGGGAAAGAATTAACACAAAACAATTGGCTAAGAGATACGGAACTAGTGAGATGCCAATCAAACTTGCCCTTAATAGGTTGGAGTCAGAACATATATTAGAAAGGTTCCCAAGGCAGGGTATAAGAGTAAAACCTATTGATTTAAAAGAAGCAGTAGAAATCTGTGATATACGTCTTATGATGGACTTATATTATGTAAAAGATATTATTATAGCAGTAAGCCATAGTGAGTTCTTAAAACAAGAGTTACATAATAATGTAAATGAACACTTAGAACTAATGCGTCAAACATACAGTACTAACAATGATAAGTTAAACGAAGACATATTATTAAAGAATCATGAATATGATTTCAAGTTTCATGAGTTATATCTGACTAGTTCGGGTAATAAGAAAATTATAGATGTATACCATAAATTGAATCCATTTATGTACTGTAACTATATTTTCAACAAGCAGTCAGAAGAAAAGTCAATTTCAGGTGTATTAGAACACAAAATGATTTTAGATGCTATTATAGAGGGTGATGAGGAGAAGGTTAGGGAGATGCTAATTAATCATCACGATAATACTAAAAGGACTATAGAGTTAATACTAAAGGTGGAAAATATGCTTTGATACTAAGTATGGGTAGGGGCGTATTAACATCCTTAAGCCACTAGTGGTTTAAGGATGTTAATACGCCTTGTCTTGTATCCCTTACCTTCGTATAATAGTGTTAATTTAGTCAACAATGTATAATGAGTAGTTTTATATAAACCTTAATCTTTTAATACATAGTTATAATACGTTTGATAAAGAAAGCCAAGTATGCTAAAATCATTTAGGTTAAAAGATAGTTAATTAATAATTTAAAGACAATGTAATTTATTTGCCAAGTAAAGTAATTTGATTTTTAAAATTGAAAATTTATCTTCAACTAGTAAGTAGTCCTTTTAGGAACTTAATACAGCAATTTAAACCAATGTAAAAATTTGTAACAATATAAAACATTACTAAGAGATTCTAGTTTACAAAAGGAAACAACTGTGATAAAATACAATCATTCAAACAACGAATGAATGAAGAGGGAGATTGTACAGTGAAGTTTTTTAACCCTACAAGCAAGTTAAAAGAGTTGTTCTTTGTAATCATTACAACCTTTTAATAAGTTCACATTTAAATCGGCAAGAGTATCTATATGTGGAATTGGAACAAGGAAATTTCTTCTTGAAAAACCTACAAGGTTTTCAACTAGTCCTTTTTCGTTGCCACTAGCAACGTTACAGAACAATGCATCAAATGAATAATGGGCACTGAATGCTTTATAGGCGTTTTGTATGACTGCATACTTCCCAAAGCCTTCTTTTACTGCAACCTTAGCGTTATCAAATATTACTTTATGAGGAACTCCACCAAAGTATTCTAAGGCTTTTTTTTGGCCTTCAAGAAAGGAGTCTTCGTTTTGATGCATAAATGCCATAACAAAAATACTACAACTAAAGCATAGTCTGGCACAAAATAAGTTTACTTTAGTTTTTACACCTTTTAAATAAATGGTGGCTTCACCCCAGTCTATTTGCATTGCTTCACCAGGGTCAAAATCAAGAGGTATAAATGATTTAGGAATACTTCCTTTTATCTCTTTTACTGCAAGACGTATAGTAGATTCTCCACCAGTGAAACCTTTTTCATCAACAAGTCTGTGATAGATGCGTCTAGTGGTATGAGATTGTTTAGTAAGCCCATCAACTTTATCTTCTTCTAGACATTTGAGAATAAAGTCAATTACATCGTCTGTTAAAATTTTTGCTTCGCGTGTATATTCTTTCCGTTCCCAAGGAACGTTGCTTCCGTCACAATATTTCTTGACGGTATTACGGGATATGCCAAGAGCTTTTGCAACAGCTCGTTGTGACATATGCTGTTTGGTAGTCATTTCTCTGATTTGTTGGTAGATATCCACGTCAATAATCACCCTTTCGTCCTCCTGTCCTAATCTTAAGATTAGTATACAGGGAATTTGTCGAAAGTGGCTCACTTTTTGACTAGCACAAGGTAGAAAAATGGCTCACTTTTATATTAGCATTCACATAAAGCAGGACAAATCTATCAACTTTCCAATGCTATACTTTACTACGATCTCTTAGCCTACATGAAGCTCATACTGATAGGCCACTTGCTTTCCGCTCTTAAAATATATTTGCTCAAATATTGGCTAGTCTGACATTCCCAA
>JAAYRG010000076.1 GCA_012518885.1 Clostridiales bacterium
CCTCTGTTAAATCAAATTTGACAAGTCAATTATTGTTTGATAGAATAATTTTAGATTTACTGAAGTAGATATTAAGTTTAAATAAGAAGCTTTCTTTGATTTTATTACTTGGCAATATGGTTTTATTTTATATAATAGATACAGTAATTTACCATGAATGTATACGCATATTTATTAATATACGTATCTTTTCATGGTTTTTATTTTAAGTGAGGGCTGAATTATGAGAAGAGATTTGACGAAGAACTTAGTACTTGCAGGACTTTTTGTAACCTTAGGCTATATCCTCCCCTTTGTAACAGGCCATATACCCAGTGTAGGCAATATGCTTCTTCCTATGCATATACCTGTTCTAATAGCAGGTTTTGTCTTAGGCGGAAAGTACGGACTTGTAATAGGTCTGATTGTCCCACTGCTTAGAAGTTTAACCCTTGGTATGCCACCCTTATTTCCTACGGCTATAGCTATGGCTTTTGAGCTTGCTACTTATGGATTTATAACTGGTTTATTATACAAGATTCTTCCCAAAAGAAAGCTATATATTTATGTCTCTTTAATTGGAGCCATGTTAGTAGGAAGAGCAGTTTGGGGAGCTATTACTTATATATTACTTGGCCTAAATGGTACAGCCTTTACTTTCAAAATGTTTATGGCTGGGGCCTTTATTAATGCAACAATCGGAATAGCACTACAAATTATTATAATACCGCCAATTATAATAACACTAAAGAAAGGCGACTACCTTATAAACCAATAAGATTTTTATTACATTATACAAACCTAAAGGGTTAGGATAATAGCTTGATAAGCCTATTAGCCTAACCCTTATTATATAAATTTATTGAATAACTAACTTTTATAAGCATTAGTTTATTCTATGAATACATCTTATGTCATCATTTCTTGTAGAGTTAACAATATCAGACACTTCATAACTTTCCATTAGTTCTGATGGATATGGTTTTAAAAGTTCTTTAAGGAACTGCTTATCCCTAATACCTTGGTCTAACCATAACCTTTCACTGTCTTCACTTAATATAACTGGCATCCTATTGTGAACCGGTTCTGTTAAGGAATTGGGTGTTGTAGTAATAATGGTAAATGTATTAATTATACCTCCTGCTGGATTAAGCCAAGAATCCCAAAAGCCAGCAAAGGCAAAAGCTTGTCCACTTTTTAATATAAACCTGTATGGGACTTTACTTTTTCCATCCCTTTTCCATTCATAAAAGCTATCTGCAGGTATTAAACAACGCTTAGATGTAAGCAGGTTCCTAAAGCTAGGTTTCTCATCTACAGTTTCTGTCCTTGCATTAATCATTTTGTAGGCCATAGACTCATCCCTTGCCCAACTAGGGACCAGGCCCCATCTTAAGATAGTAACCTTTTTCTCCTTACTGCTATTTACACTAGTAATAGCCAGAACTTCTTGGGAAGGGGCAATATTATACCTTGGACTAAACCCAGATACAGAATCCTCTAAGCCATCCCCTTGATAGATATTAATATACCCTAAAGGTTAAGAATATATATTCTAAACCACCTATGGAGATGAAAGGTAAAGTAAGTATAAAAAGGATAAGTCTTAATTAAAGTTATAGTCTGTTACAATAGGTTCTCTATTAGAAGTTTTATCATTGTAGTACTCATAAAGAGATAAAGCCAGAAAACTTCCTGCAACATTATATACATTTTGGTATCCATGATATTGTAGCAGTAGGGCTGCATTATAGCTACGTTGTCCTGTTCTACAATGTAAATAGACAGGCCTATCTTTAGGAATCTCATTTATCCTATCCCTTATTTCACTAAGAGGAATGTTAATAGCCCCTTTAATATGTCCATGGACAAACTCAGCCTTTTCTCTAACATCTATGAATACTTCTCCTCTTTCTACAAGTTCCCTAACCTTATCTACATTAACCTGCCTATATTCACCATTTAAGAGGTTTGACCCAACATATCCTGCGTAATTTACCACGTCTTTCGCAGTTGAAAAAGGTGGTGCATAACTAAGTTCCAAGTCCTTCAAGTCATCTAATGTGCCCCCAAACTTAATCAGGGTTGCTATAACATCGATACGCTTAGTTACATCTCCTCTTCCAATTGCTTGAGCACCTAGCACTCTACCAGTTGGAACTTCATATATAAGCTTAAAGTGTATTGGTGACGCTCCTGGCATTAAACCTACCTTATCAGAAATAATTATACGTACAATATCATAGTCGATTTTCATACCTAAAGCTTCAATAAGAGATTCTGTTAGTCCTGTTGAAGCACCATTATATTCAAAAACTTGAATTGCAGAAGAACCGATATACCCTCTATTAATGGTCTCTTTATTATTAATATGGTCAGCAACACTTCTAGCCTGTTTTAGTGCCGGACCAGCTAGGGATAATTTAGTGTAGGTGCTACTTAACACATTATAGACTTCAATAGCATCACCAACAGCATATATGTCTTTATCACTAGTTTGGTAGTTTTTATTAACCTTAATAGCCCCTGTTTCTCCAAGCTTAATCCCAGCCTCTTTAGCTAACTTGGTTTCTGGAGCTACACCTATAGCCATAACAACTGCTGCAGCATTAATTGCCCTACCAGACTCTAGTATTACCTGATTCTTTTCAAATCTTTCTACCTTGTCATTAACAATTAAATCAATACCATGGTCTATTATTGCCTTATGAAAAATCTGTACCATGTCGTAGTCATAAGTTCTAAGAATTTGCTTGGTTGCCTCTATTAATGTTACCTTAAAACCTGCCTTACTTAAGTTTTCAGCAACCTCTACACCTATAAATCCGCCACCTATAATACTTACTTCCTTGTTATCTAGTTGTTTTACAAATCTGTTTAGCTTGTCTATATCTACCACATTTCTAACGGTAAAAAGATTAACATCTTCTATTCCAGGAAACTTAGGTACAATAGGAGATGCTCCTGGTGATAAGATTAATTTATCATACGATTCTGTATATGTTTCTTCTGAATCAGTCCTTCTTACAGTTACAGTCTTTTCTTCTTTATCAATCTTAATTACCTCACTATTAATACGTGCATCAATCTTATATTGTTTTAGAAACAACTCTGGGTTCATAAGCACTAGGTGGTCTGAATCTTCAATTATTCCACTTAGGTGATAAGGAAGAGAACAGTTTGAGAAAGAGACATGGGGTCCCTTTTCAAACATAATTATTTGGTCCTCTTCATTATTTCTTCTAAGCCTAGCTGCTGCAGATGCTCCACCTGCAACTCCTCCGACTATTAGTATCTTTCTTCCCATAATTTTACCCCTTTCCTTGCTCCTTTATTACTTTATATATTAATTTAGTAACACAACATTTATTATGACCTTAAAATTACTTACATAACACAATTAACATATCTTACTTCCGTATTAAGCCAACTTAAGCGGTTTATCATCACTAAATATATCAGGGTTTTCCTCTAATAATTTTGTTACCCAGTCTGACATTGGCCTTACCTTCATTAGATATGATGTTGCATCACCTATTTTTACTTCTTTTACTATACCCATATCCATTAAAGGTTCACGCAATTTATCGTAGTTTAGAGATACACTACCAAGGGTTGAATAATGATAGTAGTGGTCAACCTCTTTAATACTACCATCTTCTTGTATAAGCTTAAGTCTTCTTGGCTCTGTAGCAATCCTGTTAGGAATATCAAACTTTTCTTCAATTACATGAATATAGGTATTTCTAATAAAAGTTACACCTAGTAATAGAATTTGAGCATCTTCATCATATAGACCAGCAAAACATCCATGTGCTGGGCATGGTGTATTAACATCATTATCCCTTGCAACATATTCTTTTGCCCTCTCTCCCATAGCTGTAACAGAATGAGTTGGATGCATTGAACGGATAGCCCCTTCTCTTTTCATAAACATGTTAGGAAGTAAGCCAACACATGCTGGCTCTTTCTTTGGATCATATATACCATCTAACATATTCTCTTTAGACCAAGTGTGAGTTGGAAATAACAACAAGCCATCCTTCATGTATTCTATAAAAGCATCTAGAACTGTATCAGCCCCACCTTCTACTTGACCTATCGCTTTCATTGAAGAATGAATAAGTAGAGTTCCATTATTTTCTATACCAGCATTCTTCATATCTTCTATTAATGATTCTTTTGTATGCATAGTTAGTCCTTTCTTAAGTGTCTTATTATAATTATCTATTGAAAAACCATATTACATTATATATTAAAATTATAAATCATTTTTAACAAACTTACATTATATAAATTTAAAAACACCCTAAAGGTATTTTCAAATTTATAACTTCTTTACTACACTAGACTTTAATAACATGGCTCCAAGACCATCAATCTTGCAATCAATATCATGTTCCCCATCAGCTGGTTCATGTATAAGTCTTATGTTTTTTACTACTGTTCCTCTCTTAATAGATGAGTTCCCTTTTAGTTTTAGGTCCTTGATTACTGTAACAGTATCACCGTCATTTAGTATATTTCCGTTCGAATCTCTTATAACTTTCTCATCTTCACTAGACTCAACATCTATTTCATGATTCCACTCATGGAAACATTCTGGACAAACTAAAAGATTGCCATCTTCATATGTGTATGTAGATTCACACTTTGGGCAATTTGGTAAACTATCCATTTTAACACCTCCGTCTGAATAATAATTTTCTTGCGCCTTTAATAGTAACATAGTACTACCATTAAAGCAATTTTAGGAGTCATTTACCACAGGATTTTGCTTTCTTGCTCTCGACTTTTTTATCCTTATAAAATATAATAATTAGTAAAAAGGGGGATTAATTATGGGTTTTTTGTTGAATTTAAGGGGACCTACCTTATATGTCCTCATATTCCTAGCCAAAACTATAGAAGTGTCTATCACAACAATCCGAATAGTATATGTAAATAGGGGCCAGCGGGTAAAGAGCGCCCTTCTTGGATTTGTTAGCTCTATTCTACTAATAACCATAGTTGGTTCAGTTGTCTATGGCCTAGCAGAAGACCCCTTTAAAATAGTAGCTTATGCTTCTGGATTTACTCTTGGCAACCTTCTAGGTGTATATCTTGAGTCTAAAATAGCTATCGGCCTATCTTCTATTCATGTTGTTGTTGATGAAGAGATGGGATATAAGCTAGCTATGATTTTACGTGACCACGAACTTGGAGTAACAATAATAGATGGAGTAGGCAAGGATGATAACAAAAAGAGTCTATTGTCTATAGAGCTTAAGAGAAAGAAAATCCCTAAAGTAGTTAAGCTTATAAAACAAACAGACCCCCATGCTTTTATTAGTATTAATGATGTGACTTCAACTTTTGGTGGTTATTTTTAGTCTTACTTATCGATATTAAGAATATAAAACCAATTAGGTCAGCTAATCCCCATCCAATAGGTATTGCCCACCATATTCCAACTAGGCTAATTGAGGGTATGCTAGACAAGCTGTATGCTAATAATACTCTTGTCCCTAAACTAATAATAGTTAGTAGTATTGATATGTCACCTCTACCTATTCCTCTATATAAACCGTAGAACATGAATAAGTATCCTATTAAAAAGTAAAATGGTCCAACAATAAAGAGATATTTCACACCTATCTGGAGGATTTCAACCTCATTTCCATCAATAAATATCCTAAGTAATGGATTTGCAAAAATTAATACTAGGCAACTAATTATTATACAGTATATTGTAATTACTTTTACTGCTGACCTTAAACCTCTTTTAATTCTCTCATTTTCCTTGGCACCCATGTTTTGTGCAACAAAGGTTGAGAAAGCGTTACCAAAGTCTTGAACTGGCATATATGCAAAGTTTTCAATCTTTACTGCTGCTGTAAAGGCTGCCATAACTTGAACACCAAAGCTATTTACCAAACCTTGAATCATTAATATACCAAAGTTCATAATTGACTGCTGAACACTTGCTAGTAGGGAATAATTTGATATTTTAGCCATCATCCTCTTTTCTAAGAACATGTCACTAGGCTTAAGTCTTACTTGTGGTATCTTTATAAAAGAATAAGCCCCTATCCCTATTGCCGAAACTATCTGGGCTATAATAGTTGCATATGCTGCCCCCTTAATTCCCATATCAAGAGGAACAACGAATATAAGGTCTAATACAATGTTAATAATTGTTGATATTATTAAGAAAATTAAAGGAATTGTTGAATTTCCTAGACTTCTAATTATAGAAGCAAAAAAGTTGTATATACTAGTAAAAACTATTCCATAAAAAATAATTTCAAGATA
>JAAYRG010000077.1 GCA_012518885.1 Clostridiales bacterium
ACCAAGAAGATTCTATCTCTAATGAAAGATGACCCAGAATACTATGTCCAAATGGCACAGGCCTGGCTTATATGTGACTTAGCAGTATTTAACCCTAAAGATACCATTGAATTCATTGAAAACTCAAACCTTAAATATAATATCCTTGGTAAGGCTATTCAGAAAATCCTTGACTCTTATCGTATCAGTGATAGTGACAAGGCTTATGTGAAATCATTAAGGCCAAAGTTAAAAGAAAACTAGCTAAGACGAGGAAGACGACCTAGACTCGTCTTCCTCATCTTACCTAATCCTATATCTCATACCATACAATCTCATTAGCATCTAGCTCTAGGTCAAAGCTTGATGAATCACCACGGTATATAGTTGTCTTTTGTGGCTCGTAGGTATTATTAACAACACAGTACTTGCCATTCTTTACATAAGCATGGACTTCTACATTAAAGTTACTAGAATACCATATCTTTAATTCATCTTCAGAACTAGCACTCCAAAGGATACTACGGTGAAGAATCCTGCTGTTTTCAAAGCTGTATGGCAAGCCGCTTATATAAACACTTCTTCCCTTACCAAACTCATTTACAGCCATTTGGACTTCCTTGTCCCTTTGAACAAGGATTGTAGTCCCTTCTAGGGCATACATGTTCTTCTTACCCTCACCAAAGTCTATATCTTTAGCGCAGTCTTCTATAATAAAGTGACCATCAGCCTCATCCCAATTATACTTATCATAATTAAGAGTAAAGCCTGTTTCCTTCTCTATACCAAATACATTGGCAAGCTGAATATAACGGCCCTGATATTGGTGGCCTGAAGGTTCACCTATTCCAATTAGGCCGCCCCCCTGATAGACAAACTCACGAATGGCACTAGATACATATGGGTCTTCCCAAACTTCTCCACCAGTGTGGGCAGTATCACCATCACCTACCATAATTATTACATCTATATTATTAAGTAGGTCCTTATTATCCCTTATATCATCAAAGCTAATAAAGGACACATCAAAAGGAGCACCACTAAGGCTCTCTATTACTCCAGCATAGGAGTAGTTTTGCTTTTGGTAAAGGGCATGGTGGACCATATGGGCACCCCAGGCACGCATTTTGCCCCAGCTGTTAACTACTGCCACTCGCTTAATACAGTAGGGTGTAGTCCCTTTAATATTTTCATAAAGCTCACGAAATTCCTTACATACAGACTCTACATAGTCTACAAAGTCAGGGAACTGGTAGGCAAGCTTTAAGTAGCCCCCATAACCAATCCTATCAATTGGCTTTCTAAGGATTGCCCTTCTTGCTGTTACCCAGTTAATCTTAGCCTCCTTAACAGGGTCTCCCCCTTCGTAGAAGGTATCTGGGAAGAAGTAAGGAAGGAACCTTCCTTCTGTGTATTTGACACCTGGTATATCACTAATTAACCTAAGGGTACTTCCATTTCCAACACTACCTACTACTGCATCAAGGCCTATAGTCTTAAACTCTTCCATAAAGGGTTCTGTTCCAATCCAGTGGTCTCCAAGGAACATCATGGCTTCCTTGCCATATTCGTGGGTAATATCTACCATCTCTTTGGCAAGTTTGGCCACTTCACGTCTTTGAAAGGCCATAAAGTCTTTGAACTCTTTACTTGGGATACGGTATTGGTTGTTATAGTAACCCTGATCGATGATGAATTCGGGACGGAACTTATAACCAACTTCTTTTTCAAATTGGTCTAGGATAAAGGGAGAAACGGAGGCTGAGTATCCATACCAATCTACATACTTTTCCCTAAGTAATTCGTCAAAGACCAGGGTAAACTGGTGAAAAAAAGTTGTGTATCGAACTACATCTATATGTGGGTGCTCTTCTAAGAACCTACGAAGGCGTTTCATAGAGAAAGCACGTGTTTTTGGCTGTCTTACATCAAAAGTAATCTGATGCTCAACATCCTTCCAGTCATTTACCACTGAATTATACATATGGACTGGGTCCCATATTAGGTAGGC
>JAAYRG010000078.1 GCA_012518885.1 Clostridiales bacterium
CAAACTCTACAAGCAAATAATAAAATATAGCTAATGAGCCTTCCTAGCTACTATCTAAGAAATTTAGGCATGTTCTGCATGGGGCTTGGGCCTGGCCTAGTATTTAAAGTCGTCCTAAATGCCATCTTTATGGCTTTAGCGACTTTAAATACTAGGCCAGGCCCAAGCCCCATGCAGAACATGCCTAAATTTCTTAGATAGTAGCTAGGAAGGCTCATTAGCTATATTTTATTATTTGCTTGTAGAGTTTGTCTGCCTTATCGTAATCGAAGGCTAGTAGAAAGATATAATCGAGGATGGTTGGGTCAAAGTCTAAACTTAGCAGGGTTTTTGCAAAGCTCATTCCAGCTATTTCTCCAGTGCATATTAGGGTTGACTTGTGGGTGTATAGTTTTCCTAAGGACCAAAGATTTATTTGTCTAGTGTTGGAATATAAGTTCCTATCATGGTGTTCTATATAGTGGAATATTTCATGGGCTAGGACGATATCAATAAAGTTTGATTTGAAGTAGTTTGCCTTAATTTCTTCTAATATGTTTGTGGCCTTTTTGATATTGCTCGTGTAAATTGTAATATCTCTAGGAGATTCAAATAGGCCAAAATATATAAAGTCCATTGTATCTTGTTCATCTTCTAGTTTGAGATTTAGATTTAATTCTTTAGAAATTTCTGTTGGTGACTGGGTTTTGTATTTATTAAGTAGCTTAGTTGCTTCGTCCGTTCCACATTTTATTGAACTTTCTATTATCTCGTTTATTTCACTTGTTGGGATTTTGCCTGCAATAGGGTCCCTACTTATTAAGTAGCGGGCAAAGGTCTTTTGGTCTAGTTTTAGTAAGTTCTTTAGCTGGGCTTTGATGGTTACATCATTAGCTAAGATTTTTGCATGTTTGTTTTCTTTGGTTAAAACTGTAGTCTTTGCTTTTTCGAATTGTTTTAAAATCATAATATGTCCTATCTAAAAAGTTAAACAGGAAATTATATTTCCTGTTTAACTTTTATTAACCTTATTGTAATGTTTTCGTTATAATATATAAAGTAAGGATTTAATTAAGTAAAACTTTAATTTACATGTCGTTCTTAGCAGCGATTACTATGGCTTCTTCGTTACTTGCTCTTATCATAAGTTCAGAATCCATTAGCATTGTTAACTGGTCAAGGGTTTGTAGTCCTTCAAAGTCTACAATCTTGGCTCCAATTGCTAAGTATATATCTGGGTTTAGGATTATATCTGACTTGTAAGTTAAGCATTCATTCCAAAGTCTTGTAGCAGTAGACCTAACACCTGCTATTGTTGTTGTGATGGCAAGAGCGTTTTCTCTTTGTCTTTGGATGAATCCTTTAGTGTTTATAATTCTAATTTCTTGCTTATCCTCAACCTTGCGTCCAAATACCCAGTAGTAATCGTTTTTAACAACAAGATAAACATCTTTTTCATCTGCACCCATTGATTCTGCACATAGCCTCTTTGCTTGTGCTTCGTCTATTAGAGTTGATAGGTCTTGGGTTGCTATTTCAGTAGAACCAGTAGCAATTGCCCTAACTTTTTGTGATTGCGTATCAATCTCTATTTGTATTTCAACTGAGTCAGGGGTAGCACCTGATTGAATAACTGAGTCTGTTGCTTCTTGTCTAAGTTTTAATATGTCTTCCTGGGTTGGATTAGGAATTACCCTTTCTATAGTATCTCTAACCATAGCAAGAGCAACACCTATTGAAGAGATAATTTCTGCCTGGTCTGCTATTTGATATTGTAAGCCAAGAATTTCAGCAGTTCTTGGTAGAAGTACCTTGGCACCGCCACCGCCACCTACTAAGGATATTTGGCTTCTCTCGATTTTATGCTTGTCGGCTAATTCTTCTATAATTTCGATACAGGTAGCCGCAGCATTATCTAATACTTTAAGGGCAGCCTCCTCGCCAGTCATACCTAGGAACTTACCAAGAGCATCAAAGGCCTTCTTACAACTTTCTGGATAGCCATATGAGTAGTCTCCTTCTTTTACGTATCCAAGTGCATTAGCAGCACAAGTTGTAGTTAGGGCGTATCTTGAACCGTCATCGGTCTCAATTGCTATATAATCGCTAGGGTCTCCTTCGATAGGAGTAATTTGAACAACTCTTGGGTTACTTATTTTCTCAGGTTCAGTAAAAGCTACGTATGAAAGGTTAGCGATATGGCAAGACCTAGGTCCAACGTGAATAATATTGCCACCGCCTGCCCTAATCATAGACCCACCGGCAACGCCGCCAGTATGAACGTCCATTGAGTTAACCATAGTTCTTTGACCACCTACAACTGCATAGTCAATCATAGGTCTACCGTTTTTTATAACACCTATATCAGTAGATGTTCCACCAACTTCAAAGAATATACCGTTAGATACCTTAAGATACATTAGGGCACCAACAGTAGAAGCAGCTGGTCCAGATAACATTGTAAGCACAGGACGCTTTCTCATTTCTCCAATATCCATAACACCACCGTCACCCCTCATTATCATAAGTGGTGCTGTTATTCCGGCCTTCCTTACAGCATCTTCAGTAGAATTAGCTGTATCAATCATTTTTGGAAGAATGGAACTGTTGATAACGGCAGTCCTTGTTCTTCTTGTTAGGCCATATAATTTAGAGATTTCAGAAGCACAAGTTGCTTCTATACCTAAACTTCTTGCTATTTCTTGAATTTGCAGCTCTTCACTAATATTATCTACACCAAAGGTTTTACTTGCAGCAATTACGGAACAACCTTCATTACGTAGAGAGTTTACTGCCTCTGTTACACTTTCATTGTTGAAGTTCTTCTTATCGATATATCTATAGGCAGTCCGGATTCTTCTTTTACCAGACTTGTCTAGGACTATGTCTTTTATATTTCCTTGTATTTTAGATAAGGCTCCTGGAAGCAGACCACTAGCGGTTCCTATTATACCAACCTTAGCAACGTCACCTTCTAGTAAAGCATTAGTAGCTTGAGTTGTAGAGTGGGCTATAAAAACAACCTCTTTAGGGTCAATTCCGTTTTCATCTAAACACTTTTTAAAAGATTCAATTACTCCAGCAGAAACTCCAAGCTCATGGGTGTGGCTTGTTGGTACTATACCAACTCCGATAATTTGGTAAGTGGAATTGTCAATGGCAACAGCTTTAGTATTAGTACCACCTACGTCAATACCAACTCTAACTTTTCTTTTTATCTCATTATTATTATCTAAATTAGCCATAGTTTCCTCCTTATCCGAAATTGATATAGACTAGAATCAAGTTAATAGCACTTATAATCCATGCCCAAATCATTCCAGTTCTCATAAAGTCTTTAACGGAAACTTTACTATAGTTAAGTGCCCATAGGTTCCAAGATTGTGTTGGACATGCTGATAAGTTCATTGCAATTGTTGGAACATACATAAGTGTAAAAAGGAATGGCGTAGCAAAAGAGCCAATTGCATTAATAACACCAACTGTCGCAGCTCCAGCACCAAATATAGTTAATGGTCCACGAAATAGTCCTAGAGGAGCAAGAATTATAAAGGCAACAACAAGTCCATATGTGGACTGTGGCAAGATTCCACCAAGTATAGGTTCAAAGAATGGTGCTGCAACTCCAGATATCCTATTAAACATTGGTAGTATAAATAGGAATCCAAGTAAGCTAGCAACATCTATAACACCATCATAGAAGGTACTTGATATTATCCTAGAAGCTCTACTATATGAAGTAAAGTGACCAGTTATAGCAAGTCCAAATAAAGCTCCAACAATAAATGCAGGAATAGTAAGCCATCCAAAAGCAATTGAGAGAGTTGTTGGAATAATTGGAGTTATAAGTGCAATAGCTGGAATTTCTTTATCTTCTTTAGAATCACCGGTATCTACTTGTAAGGCCCAGGCTTTTCTCTTTTTCTTCTTACTAGGTCTCATGTTGAAAATTATCATTACTCCTACAAGAATTAACTGAATAGCCATAGCAGGGAAGGCCCAATTTAAATATGGTCTACCGTATTCCATATCAGTGAAGATGGCTTGCATTTGACTAAATAATACAGTATTGATATACATACCACTACCAACACTCATTAAATAAGTTGTAACTGCAAGAACTTTTGATACTCCTAGAGACATAAGGATTGGAAGTACAATAATACCAATGGCAACTACAGCTCCAGCACCAAAAGTAGAGGTAAATATAATACCAGTTACAATTGATAAAAGAATAGTTACTATAATAGGGTTGTCCCCGCCAAGTTCAGTAACACTTCTAATCAGTTTAGCTGCAATTCCAGTGTCAACAAGTACTCGTCCAAACCAGCTACCAAAGATAACATTAACTGCAGTAGCTCCCCAACTTTCGGGTCCACCTTGTAGGATATTAACCATTGCATTGTCCCAGGTAAGTTGTCCACCTGCCATACAAAGAGCTATCCAAATAACAGCCATTATTAGGAAACCAACCATTAAGTTCCCACCTCTAGCTGCATATACGATAAGCCCAAAATAGGTAATTAGCAAAAGAATACCAATTGCCAGCTCCATAAAAGTCCCTCCTTATTAAGTTA
>JAAYRG010000079.1 GCA_012518885.1 Clostridiales bacterium
AAGTCAGATAGGATTCAGATAATTCCTAAGGGCTATAAGGAAGATAGCCTAACATCAGTTACTTATTATACAGGTATTGTTGAAGATGCAGACCTAACCCAGCGTTTACTAGATGCAGGTGTTAAGTATTCAGCCAAGATCCCAGAAGCTAGGAATGGTCTTATAGATTTTATCCTAGTATGGATTCTGCCATTTGCCCTTATTTACGGAGTGATGTTCCTATTATTTAGGTCCATTTCTAAGTCGGGTGGTGGTGGCATAGGAGGTATTGGTAAGAGTAATGCCAAGGTCTATGTCCAGAAGGAAACAGGTGTATCCTTTAAGGATGTTGCAGGCCAAGATGAAGCTAAGGAATCCCTAGTAGAGATTGTTGACTTCTTACACAATCCTGGCAAGTATTCCCGTATTGGTGCAAAGCTTCCAAAGGGTGCCCTATTAGTAGGTTCACCAGGTACAGGTAAGACCCTACTTGCTAAGGCAGTAGCAGGGGAAGCCAATGTTCCTTTCTTTTCTCTAACAGGTTCTGACTTTGTTGAGATGTTTGTAGGTGTTGGTGCATCAAGGGTTAGAGACCTATTTAACACAGCCAAGAAGCAAGCACCATGTATTATCTTTATAGATGAGATTGATGCTATTGGTAAGAGTAGGGAAGGAACCTATGGTGGCGGTAATGATGAGAGAGAACAAACTCTTAACCAATTACTAGCAGAGATGGATGGATTTGATGGTTCTGAGGGAGTAGTTATTCTAGCTGCTACTAACAGGCCAGAAGTTTTAGATAAGGCCTTATTAAGGCCAGGTCGTTTTGACCGTAGAATTATTGTAGATAAGCCAGACCTAAAGGGTCGTGAAGAGATACTAAAGGTACATGCTAAGGATGTGCTTATGCATGATTCTGTTGACCTTAAGGAAATTGCTCTTGCAACTTCAGGTGCAGTAGGTGCAGACCTTGCTAACATGATTAACGAAGCTGCAATCCTAGCAGTTAAGAATGGTAGACAGGTAGTAACCCAAGAAGACCTTCTTGAATCTGTAGAGATAGTTATTGCAGGTAAAGAAAAGAAGGATAGGGTACTTAACAAGAAAGAAAAGAGAATAGTTGCCTACCATGAGGTTGGTCACGCACTTGTAACAGCGGCCTTAAAGGGTACAGAACCAGTTGCTAAGATAACAATTGTTCCTAGAACTATGGGGTCCCTTGGCTATGTACTACAAGTTCCAGAAGAAGAGAAGTACCTAATGAGTAAGGAAGACCTTACTAACAGGATTATCACCCTATTTGGTGGTAGGGCAGCAGAAGAGATAGTCTTTAACTCAGTTACAACTGGGGCTTCTAACGATATTGAGAAGGCTACTGAGATAGCTAGGGCTATGATTACCCAATATGGTATGTCTGACAAGTTTGGTTTAATAGGACTTGAATCTATACAACATAGGTACCTAGATGGAAGGGCTGTTATGAATGCTGCAGACGCAACAGCTGCTGAAGTTGACAAGGAAGTTATGAGATTCTTAGCGGAGTGTTATGATAAGGCTAAAGAGATTCTAGTAGACCATAGAGAAACTCTTGATAAGATTGCTGATTACCTATTTGAGAAAGAAACAATTACAGGTAAGGAATTCATGGAAATCTACAACGAGATAGAATCTGACCAGCTAATTAGCCAGGAAGATGCAAAGCTACTTGAATCTGCTGATGATGGCCAAGGTGAAGTAAGGCCAGCAGATAATAATGACCATGATATTAGAATAAGTGATTCTAATGATGATATAGAAAAACAAGATGAAGTTTCTGATGAAGTTTCTAAAGATATAAGTGTTAGTGAAGAATCCAAAGAGTCTTCAGAATCTTCAGAAGAATAAACTAATGTAAATTGAAAATTATAGATAATAAGGGCCTTGTAGACTAATAAGTTTACAAGGCTTTTGTGGTAGGTAAGGACATCTTACTAGACTAGCTAAGGCAAGGAAGGTTTTATATTATTGAAGACTCTTACTATTTTGTGTTATATTATTAATGCAGGTTGATTTGACTTAGAAAGGAATCATATATGTATTTTGATATCGAAGAAGAACTAAAAAAACTTCCTTCAAAACCAGGCGTCTATATAATGTACGACGAACTTGATAATGTAATCTATGTTGGTAAGGCTATAAGCCTAAAGAATAGGGTAAGGCAATACTTCCAAAGTAGTAGGAACCTAAGTCTTAAAATCCAACATCTAGTTAAAAATATAAAGTATTTTGAATATATAATCACAGATAATGAACTTGAAGCCCTAGTACTTGAAGATAATTTGATAAAGGAACATAGGCCCAAGTATAATACCATGTTAAAGGATGATAAGTCCTATCCTTATATTAAGGTGACAGTAGATGAAGACTACCCTAGAATCCTATTTGCAAGGAGAAAGGGCAAGGATAAGGCCAAGTATTTTGGTCCCTATACCAGTTCTAAGGCAATAAAGGATATTATTGAACTAATGCGCAAGCTCTACTTTATTAGGACATGTAACCGTAACCTTCCAAGGGACATTGGTAAGGACAGGCCTTGTCTGTATTATGATATAAAGCAGTGTAAGGCGCCCTGCCAGGGCTATGTATCTAAGGAAGAATACAGGAAGGATATTGACCAGGCCATAGAATTTCTAGCTGGTAATTATGAGCCAGTAACTAACCAACTTAAGGAGAAGATGAATGAAGCCTCCTTAAATCTTGAGTTTGAGAGGGCTGCTGAGTACAGGGACCTCCTAGAGAGTGTAGTTGCTATATCCCAGTCTCAAAAGATTACAAGGACTGACGATGAAGATAGGGATATCCTAGCTCTTGCAAGCACTGGAAGGCAGGCAGTTGTTCAAGTCTTCTTCATTCGTTCAGGTAAGTTAATAGGTAGGGACCACTTTTACCTTACAGGTGTAGATGGTGAAACAAAGAGCCATATTATGACGAGTTTCATAAAGCAATTCTACTCTGGAACCCCCTATATTCCTAAAGAGTTAGTACTAGGTGATAAAATTGAAGACCAAGAAGCAAGCTTAATTGAAGACTGGCTTTCTGCTAAGAGGGGCCAGAGGGTATATATTAAGGTGCCACAAAAGGGTGAAAAGGTAAGACTAGTAGAACTTGCTAGGAAGAATGCCTCCCTAATATTGCAGCAAGATGACGAGAAGATTAAACGTCAAGAGGCAAGGACTATAGGAGCCCTAGAGACCCTTGGTGAGATTTTAAACATTCCTGGCCTTAACAGGATAGAATCCTATGATATATCTAATATTAGTGGATTTAACTCAGTAGGTTCTATGGTGGTTTATGAAAGGGGCAAGCCTAAGCGAAATGACTACCGAAAGTTTAGAATTAAGTCAGTTAGTGGACCAGATGATTATGCCTCCCTTGAAGAGGTTCTGACAAGACGTTTTCTACATGCTAAGAGGGAAGAGAAAGAGTTAAATGAAAAGAATATAAGTAAGGAATATGGTAGTTTTAGCCGTTATCCTGACCTTATAATGATGGACGGTGGTAAGGGCCAGGTCAATGTAGCCCTTAAGGTCCTTAATGACCTAAATATATATATACCAGTATGTGGTATGGTTAAGGATGACAACCATAGAACAAGGGGCCTATATTATGATAATAAAGAAATTGTCTTAGATAAGAGTTCTGAAACCTTTAAACTTATAACAAGAATTCAGGATGAAACCCACCGCTTTGCCATTGACTACCATAGGCAACTTCGTGGCAAGGCCCAGGTTCATTCTATACTAGATGATATACCTGGAATTGGGCCAAAAAGAAGAAAGGCCCTAATGAAACACTTCGACTCTATAGATGATATTAAGCAAGCGTCTGTAGAAGTACTTAGCCAGGTGCCAGGCATGAATAAGGCTGCAGCCCAGAGTGTCTATGACTTTTTTAGACAAGGCCAGGAATAATAAAGAATGTTGAAAGTATCTTGTTTAAGTATTAAAAAAAATATGATATTATATATAGTAATAAAATGTAGATAGGCAAAACCTAAGTAGCTATACCTTGTTAAATCTAAGTTGTAGCAGTGATTAATTTGACGCTTATCAGAAAGGATGCAATTATGTATTCAGTACAATTATCAAAATTAGTTAATAAGATGGACTTAGAAATACTTACACCTGATGTGGATTATTCAGGTATTTCAATTAATCATCCAGATGTGAACAGACCAGCATTACAACTTGCAGGATTTTTTGATCATTTTGACACTGACAGGGTACAAGTAATTGGTTATGTGGAATACACATATCTACAAGGAATGGAAAGAGATAGGAAGCTTGAGATGGTTGCAAGGCTTATGGAATATCACATTCCTTGTGTTGTAATTTGTAGAGATTTAGATGTGGAACAAGAAATAATCGATATAGCGACAGAGAAGAAGGTTCCACTTTTTAGAACTAATAAAACAACTTCTTCCTTTATGGCAGAAGTAATTCGTTGGTTGAATGTTGAACTAGCACCACGTAAGACAATTCATGGAGTATTAGTAGATGTTTATGGTGAGGGTATCCTAATCACTGGAGAGAGCGGAATCGGTAAAAGTGAGGCTGCCCTTGAACTTGTTAAGAGGGGCCACAGACTTGTATCTGACGACGTTGTAGAGATTAAGAAGGTAAGTGATGTTACCTTAATTGGAACTGCTCCTGATATAACAAGGCATTTTATTGAGTTAAGAGGTATTGGGATTATTGACGTTAAGACATTATTTGGTGTTGAAAGCGTTAAAGATACCTGTTCTATAGATTTAGTTATTAAGCTTGAAGAGTGGGATAGAAGTAAGAAGTATGATAGGCTAGGCCTTGAAGATAACTACATGGAAATCCTAGGCAATGAGGTTGTTTGCCACTCTATTCCAATCCGTCCAGGACGTAATTTGGCGGTTATATGTGAATCTGCAGCAGTTAACCATAGACAAAAGAAGATGGGCTACAATGCTGCTAAGGAATTACATGATAGGGTTACAAAAAACATTATGAGAAAGAACTTTAATACTAACAATCAAGAATAAGGTTTAAAGGAGCTCGTTATGAAATATATATTTGGTATTGACCTTGGTGGTACAACAGTAAAGCTAGGCCTATTCGACCAAGAAGGTCTATTACTTGAAAAGTGGGAAATAAAAACTAGAACTGAAGATAATGGTAAATACATAATTACTGATATTGCCTCTTCAGTAGAGGGTAAGATTAAGGAAAAGGCTATTAATAAGTCAGATGTCCTAGGTGTTGGAATTGCTGTACCTGGTCCAGTAGTTAATGATTCTACTGTTTTAGAATGTGTTAACCTTGGATGGGGAGTTAAGAATGTTTCAGAGGAACTAGGAGACTTATTAGGTGTGGAAGTCTTCCTTGGCAATGATGCCGATATAGCTGCTCTTGGTGAGATGTGGCAGGGTGGTGGTAAGGGTTACAATAGTATCTTTATGGTTACCCTTGGTACTGGAGTAGGAGGCGGACTAGTTATTGATGGCAGGATTATAACAGGTGCTAATGGAACTGCTGGGGAAATTGGCCATGTTACTGTGGATTTCAATGAAGAATTATCATGTAATTGTGGAAAAAAGGGTTGCCTAGAACAGTATGCATCAGCAACAGGAATTACTAGATTAGGTAGAAAGCTTCTTGCTAACTCAAGCGAGCCTTCTAAGCTTAGAGATTTTGAAGAACTAAGTGCAAAGGATATATTTGACTCTGCTAAAGAAGGAGACAAGCTAGCTTGTGACCTAACTAATACCTTTGGTAGATACCTTGGTATAGCCCTAGCCCATGTTGCCCAGCTTGTAGACCCACAAGTTTTTGTAATTGGTGGTGGAGTTTCAAGGGCAGGTCAGATAATAATTGATGTTTGCAAGGACCACTATAAGAATAATGTTATGAAGTCTATCAAGAATACAGAAATTAAGCTGGCCGAACTTGGCAACGATGCAGGTATTTATGGTAGTGCAAAAATGGTATTAAAATAGTATTAGGGACATAGAATATTCATATATAAGGAAAATACAAACAAGCCTTGGGCTTGTAATGAAAAGGAGCTAGTCTTGAGTAACAAAGAAAATTTCTATCAAAACTTAATAGAAAAGATTGGCAAGGACCAAATTTTAAAGGATGAACCTCTAGCAAATCATACATCATTTAAAGTTGGTGGACCAGCATATTATGTTGTACTACCTAAAACTGTAGATGAGGTTATTTATACAATTAAGACGTGTAAAGAACATGATATGCCTTTTTATGTAATAGGTAGGGGCAGCAACCTACTTGTTAGTGATGATGGTTATGAGGGTACAATAATAAAGATAAGTGGAGACTTTAGTGATGTATCTATAGAACCATTTTCAATAGAACAAGACACTCATCTTGTTCGTGCCCAGGCTGGCATATCCCTTGATAAGCTTGCAGATATTATTGCAAGGGCTGGCCTTGTTGGTTTTGAATTTGCCGCAGGAATACCAGGTACCCTTGGTGGTGCAGTTACTATGAATGCTGGTGCTTACGGCGGTGAAATTAAAGACTGTATATATAGGGTAACTGCCCTAGATAAGGACTGTAATGCTATACAACTAGACCTAGATGAGTTAGAACTGGGTTATCGTACTAGTATAATTCAAAAGGAAGGTTATATAGTTCTAGAGGCAGAGTTTGTTTTTGAATCAGGTGACACAGAAGAGATATTTGATAAGATAAACGATTTAAATAATAGGAGAAAAGAAAAGCAACCCCTAGAATACCCAAGTGCAGGTAGTACATTTAAGCGCCCTGTTGGTTATTATGCAGGCAAGCTTATTATGGACTCTGGCCTACAAGGATATACCATAGGTGGGGCCCAGGTATCAACAAAACACTGTGGTTTTATTATTAATACTGGGGATGCAACTGCAAAAGATATATACGAGTTGATAGGGCACATTAAGGCTGTCGTTGAAGAGAAGTTTGGTGTTGTCCTAGAACAAGAAGTTAAAATGCTAGGCAAGTTCTAGTCTTATGTACAAGGAGGATTTATGCGATTAGTTATAGTAACAGGGATGTCTGGTGCTGGAAAGTCAACGGCACTAAAGATGTTAGAAGACGCAGGTTACTTTTGCGTAGACAATATCCCTATTCAGCTTATATACAAACTAGTAATACTAACATCAACAGATGCGAAGGAATTTGATAAAATTGCTCTAGGAGTAGATATTCGTAGTGGCCAAGCCTTAGATGAACTTAATGAAGTTCTAGAAACTATGGAGGAGGAGGGCTATGATTTTGAAATCCTATTCCTAGATGCAAGTACTGAAGTCTTAGTAAAACGCTTTAAGGAAACTAGAAGAACCCATCCTCTTGCAGTAAATACAAGATTAGAATATGGAATTGAAAAAGAAAGAGAAAAGTTAGAGTTTCTAAAGAAAAAGGCCGACTATAAAATTGATACAAGTAAGCTACTAGTTAGAGAGTTAAAAGCTGAAGTAGACCAAATATTTGTACTAAACCAACAATACCATAACTTCTTTATTAATATAGTCTCCTTTGGATTCAAGTATGGTATGCCAACTGATGGAGATCTAGTATTTGACGTAAGATTCTTGCCTAATCCATATTATGTGGATAATTTAAGACAACTAACTGGTAATGACAAGGAAGTCAAGAACTATGTTATGGAATCGCCTGTAGCAGTTGATTTTTCAAACAAGTTAGAAGATATGATACAGTTTTTGATTCCCCACTATATAGCCGAGGGGAAGAACCAATTAGTTATTTGCATTGGTTGTACAGGCGGAAAGCATCGTTCAGTTACATTAGCTAACGAACTATATAATCGTCTTAGAAAACTTGAATATGGGCTAAAGGTTGAACACAGAGATATTGAAAAAGATTCGAGGGGATAAGATATGTCGTTTTCTAGTGACGTAAAAGATGAATTAGAGTTACAAGTAAACCCAGCTCGTCACTGTATGATTGCAGAACTCGCTGCAATTGTTAGTATGTGTGGTAATGTTAAGATTACTGCCAATAATAAGATTACTCTTAAAATTACTACAGAAAATATAGTAGTTGCAAGAAAAAGCTTTACATTAATCGAAAAAACATTTAATATAAGTACAGATATAATTATAAGAAGTAATAGTGGTAATACTAATAAAGTCTATAACATTATAGTTACAGATAATGATATGGCTTTAAAGATTTTGCAAGCTACTAAGTTAATTAGTAATGATCTTGAGATTAGAGAAGACTTTTCCCTTGCAAGTAACTTAGTTATAAGGAATACTTGCTGTAAGAGGGCATTTATAAGAGGAGCCTTTCTAGTCGCAGGATCTATTAGTAATCCAGAAAAAGATTATCACTTTGAAATAGTTGTCCCCTTTGCTAAAAAGGCAGTCCAGTTACAAGAAATTATCAACACTTTTGGCCTAGAGGCAAAAATTGTTAGGCGAAAGAAGAACTTTGTGATATATTTAAAGGAGAGTTCTCAAATTGTTGATATACTAAATATTATGGAAGCTCACGTGGCCTTAATGAAACTTGAGAACATTCGTATATATAAAGATATGCGTAACTCTATTAATAGACAGGTTAACTGCGAAACTGCTAATATAGAAAAAACAGTAAAAGCTGCAACCAAGCAAATAGAAGACATTTATTATATAAGAAACAGTCATGGTTTTAGTGAGTTGTCTGATGGTTTAGAAGAGATTGCAATACTACGTGTTAAACATCCGGATGCTAGTTTAAAAGAATTGGGGGAGATGCTAGATCCACCCCTTAGCAAATCCGGTGT
>JAAYRG010000080.1 GCA_012518885.1 Clostridiales bacterium
AAGAGTTGTTTAATGTAGTTTTCCCCTATCTTAGCATTTTCATTAGACTGGCCAGCGATAAAGGCTTCATGGAACTTACGCTTTGCATGTAGTAGGCAACCACAGAGTGTAACATCCTGTAGTTTTTTATAGCCACCATAGCCATCACAGTGTAAATACTTGCCTTGCCAATCTTTTAGAAAAGCTTTAGCATGATCACCACTCCTGCCCATCTGATAATCATACATAATTACTGGGTGACTGGTGTCATTAGAAGTTCTATATAACCACATATAGGATTTACCTTTTGTTTCCCTACCGGGTTCGTGTATAACTTCTAGGACTGTTTCGTCAGCATGTAAAAGTTCATGTGATAAAAGTTCTTTTTTTATTAGTTCATACAAGGGTCTAAGTATCTTAGCACCAGCCATATCCCAGTTAGATAGGTTTTGTCTACTTAGATTTATACCAAGCCGAGCGTAGTTCCCCTCTTGTCTATAAAAGGGTGTAGCCATTACATATTTCTCATGTTGTAAGTGTGCTAATAAGCTAGGAGATACCATACTTTTAGGTATTAAAGCTTTTGGGCTATCCGCAGCTTTAATAAAACCTGATATTCCTTCTTTATCACATGCTCTACAACTATAAACATGGGTTACATGTTCTATTACTTTAACTTGTGCTGGAATGATCACTAGTTCTTTACGGACTTCTTTTTTCATATCTGTTAAAGGTGATGCACAATTATCACATACCTTGTCTTCGTCTTCTAATTTATACTCTATAGTTTCTACAGGTAAACCAGAGAAGTTCTCACCACGTTTCCTTTTCCTCTTTTTATATGAAGACACAAGTATCTCATCTTCTTTAGGTTCAATAACTATAGGCTCTTTTAAAGTCTCTGATTCATTAAATAGATCAAAAAAAGAAAATTGGTCATCACTATCTTTTTCTGATGAACGACCAAACTTCTTTTTTTGAAGTAGTTTAAATTGCTCAATATACCAATCATTTAATTTCTCTAGGGAAGAATTCAATTCCTTTAAGGAAGAATTTTTGGCTTCTAAATCTGCAATTATTGAATTTAATTTTTTGACTTCTTCTAGTAGTACAGCCTCTGAATTCACTTTGAAATTCCTCCTATTTTCTCTTTAAAACCTAGTATAATTATACCATATTTATAGAGGGAAAACTAGTAAAATCAAAGGTTTTTCCATACTTCGCTACGCTTTATTTTCTGATTAATTCCCGGAGATTTTATTAAATTATAAAAGTCTTCCAGAGATATATCCATAGTTATTTCTTCGTTATAAATATCAGGCCAAACTATTTTACCTTTTTCTAATCTTTTAAAATGAATCCAAAAACCATTGTCATCCCAGACTAAGATTTTAACTCTATTTCTTTGTCTATTGCAAAATCCAAAGATTATTTTCTCCCTAGGATCAATGTCAAAGTTATTCATTACTATTTCACTTAAGCCATTAATGCTTTTTCTCATGTCAGTATGTCCACATGCTAGGAATACCTTATAATCTCTATAGTTAAACATGGGATTCTCTCACTGTTTTTAATAACTGGCTTATGAAAGAGAAAGGTGTAGTTTCATTGATATGAAGTTTACAGTCGTAAACTTCAAGAATTGTAGTAAATTCTGCAGCTTTCAGATTACTTGTATTATCTTCAATTATGGTAGGACTTATCGTTTCTGTATCACTTTGTTTTTTTGGCTTTGGTGAGACAAATATAACTTCATCTGTATTACTTCCCTTGTTAATTTTTTTCTCCCAACCGTTAAAAGTTGAGATAGGTATGTTATTATTTCTGCACCAAGCATTTTTGGATAAGCCACTTTCATGATAATTTTTAATTAAAGCTTCTTTTTCTTCTTTTGTTCTATGTTTTCCTTTTTTCATACTCATTACCTCCTAAGAGGTATTATAAAAGTAGTTATTATGAGTTAAAAGGCGTGCTTCCTTTGACGCTTACAGTTAGACCAACAAATTTCCTCACTGCAACTTTCATGTTGTCATAAACCATTGTTCTATAATT
>JAAYRG010000081.1 GCA_012518885.1 Clostridiales bacterium
ACCTGAAGATAATACATAGAATAATAAAAAGATGGCTATCAAAAGTATAAACATCCCGTACTTCTTCATGTCTAAATTAATCTTTTTACTTTTCATTCTTTTCCCTCCTATTGTGAGCTACAATATGTTTCATGATATTTTCTTGATGTAGTTCGTCTCGGTCTAACTCACCAACGATTTCTCCTTCATTTAAGACATACACCCTGTCACACATACCTATAATTTCAGGCATTTCAGAAGAAATAAAGATAATAGCCTTTCCAGCCTTGGCCAGTTCATATATTATGTTATATATTTCGAATTTAGCACCTACGTCTATACCTCTTGTTGGCTCATCTAAAATCAAGATATCAGGCTCAGTAATCATCCATTTAGATAATACTACCTTTTGCTGGTTACCACCAGAAAGGGCACCTACTTCTTGCTCGATTGATCTAGCTTTTATATTAATTAAATCCATATATTTTTTCGCAGTTAATACTTCTTTATTCTTATCAATAACATCATTCTTAGAAAAGAAGTTTTTAAGGGCTGGTAAAGTCATGTTAGACCTAATGTCATGCATACCTATTAAGCCTGTAGTTTTTCTATCTTCTGGTACATAGGCAATTTTGTTTTCTATAGCATCTTTGACATTTCTCAAATTTAATTCTTTACCATTTTTAATAATCTGACCTGTGATTTTTTGCCCATAGGACTTTCCAAATAAACTCATTGCAAGTTCAGTTCTACCTGCTCCCATTAGGCCGGCGAAACCAACAACCTCACCTGCTCGCACATGAAAGGATATATCTTTTAATACTTGTCTGTTTCCATCATCAGGATGGAAAACATTCCAATTCTTTACTTCAAAAATTACATCTTTTGCGTAATTTTCATAAGGAGGATAACGATTAATTAGTTCTCTCCCAACCATACCCCTAATTATTCTGTTCTCATCATATTCTCCCTTGCTCTTGCTGATGGTCTCAATTGTCTTACCATCACGGATTATTGTAATATTATCCGTTACATAATCTAACTCATTTAGTTTATGAGATATAATAATACAAGTTATGCCCTTTTCCTTAAGCCCTAAAATAATATTAAGAAGATTCATACTCTCTTCATCATTTAAGGCCGCCGTAGGCTCATCAAGTATTAGTAACTCAACATCTTTAGCCAAGGCCCTAACTATTTCTATTAGTTGCTGCTTACCAACTCCTAGGTTACTTACTGGGGTTTCGAGATTTTCATTTTCTAGACCTACAAGCTCAAGCATTTCTCTTGCTTTTTGCATTGTCTTAGTCCAATCAATTACACCCTTATGAGATGTTATCTCATTCCCAAGAAAAATGTTTTCTGCGATTGACAAATTTGGACTTAGGGCTAGTTCTTGGTGAATAATAACAATCCCCTTCTTTTCACTATCCCTTATATTATTAAACTCGCACTTTTCACCATTATAAATGATTTCTCCATCAAAGGTACCATAAGGGTATACACCAGATAACACATTCATTAATGTGGACTTACCGGCCCCATTCTCACCACATATACCATGGACTTCTCCACGCTCTACTTTGAAGGTAATATCATCAAGAGCCTTTATACCTGGAAATTCTTTGGTGATGCGATTCATTTCCAAAATTATGTTAGACATCTTGTCATCTCCTTTTCATAATTTTGTTGCTATCATTTTAGAATAAAAGGTGACAACCAAGTTGTCACCTTTTATCATTGATGCACTTTGATTATTTAAGTTGATCTTCACTATAGTATCCAGAATCAACTAGTACTTCTTTATAATTGTCAGCATCAACTGGAACAGGAGTACATAGGTATGAAGGAACTGTAATAACATTGTTGTTATAAGTAGTTGTATCGTTAATTTCTGGTTCCTTACCTTCAAGAACTGCCTGAACCATTGTAACTGCCTTTTGTGCTAAAACTCTAGTGTCTTTAAAGATTGACATTGTCTGAGTTCCAGAAATAATGTTCTTAGTTGCCATAAGTTCTGCGTCTTGTCCTGTGATTAATGGCCAATCATCGCCAGGGCTATATCCAGCACCTGTTAAAGCTGCTGCTACACCATAACTTAAACCGTCAAATGCACTTGCTACGATGTCTAATTGTTCTCCATCAGCATAGTATCCTGACAAGATGTCTTCACAACGTTTTTGAGCAGTTTCTTGACTCCAACGTAATGTATTAGTTTGAGCAAATTCAGTTTGACCTGATTGACATACTAAAACTCCACTTTCTAAGTACTTATCTAATACCTTATGAACACCTCTGTCTAAGAATACAGCGTTGTTATCATCAGGTGATCCCATGAAGAATTCAATATTATAGCTTCTTCCTTCGTCTGCTGCAGTTGCAAGTTCCATCTTTTCTTCGATGTATTCACCGATAGCTACACCAACACCCTCGTTATCGAATGTTGCATAGTAAGAAACTGCATCTGTATCCATAAGTAGACGGTCATATGCGATTACTGGTATGTTATTGTTCTTAGCTTCTGCAAGAACGTTAACTAAAGCTGATGAGTCAATCGCTGCTACTACTAAACAGTCAGCTCCATTAGTGATTAGGTTTTCTATCTGTGACACTTGTGCTTGCACATCGTCTTCAGCAAACTGTAAGTCAACTTCATATCCTAGAGCTTCTAATTCCTTCTTAATGTTTGCCCCGTCATCAATCCATCTTTGAGATGATTGTGTAGGCATAGCAACACCAACTCTTTTAGTTTTACCATCA
>JAAYRG010000082.1 GCA_012518885.1 Clostridiales bacterium
CTGCGTCAGCAAGAATTGCATCTCGATTAGCAATTATCTTTTGATATCTTTTGATTTCATCTGGAGTGCGCAGTCTTAGTTCATCAAGCAAATCATAAAGCTCGTCTTTTGGAACAATAACTTTTGTTGATGAGAAGGCTTGCATTTTACAACTTTCTACAAATTCGTATATATCCTCAATTAATTGTTCAATTCTGCTTATTGCCATGTTCACTCTCTCCTTGTTTGAATTTGTCGTATACATCATCAATTATACATTCTGGTACAAAACTTGCTATATCGCCTTGGTAACTTGCAATTTCACGAACAATGCTTGAGCTTAAATAAGCATATTCAACATTAGTTATTAAGAAAACAGTATCAACTCTAGGGTTAAGTTGATGATTAGTTTGAGCTATCTGTAACTCATATTCAAAATCTGTAACAGCCCTTAGACCTCTGAATATAACATTAGCTTTCTTCTCATCAGCATAATCAACGGTAAGGCCATCAAACGATTCTACCCTAACATTATGTATATCCTTTGTCGCCCTCTCTAGCATATCAATACGTTCATCTATTGAAAAGAGTGGCTTTTTTAAGCTATTCTTAATAACTGCAACATATAAAACATCTACTAAACTAGATGCTCTCTTTATTATATCTAAATGTCCTAGTGTAACAGGATCAAAACTTCCTGGATATATTCCTATCCTCATAATACTCTCCCATCATTAGTAATATTTTTATCTTTTACTTATGAATACATGCTTACTGGTCTTATACTTCTTCTCTTTGTAAACATGTAAAGAGGTCTTATCTAAATATTCAAACTCTGTTTCTTTAGATGCTTCTACAATTATAATAGTCTTATCATGAATTAAACTCGAATCTTCTAAGGCTAGGAGTATATCTTCTTCAAGAGACTTATTATATGGTGGGTCCATAAATATAATATCAAACTTAGTATTATATCTTTCTAACTCACCAATAGATGAACGGGCATCTGATTTAATAACTATGGCCCTATCATCAAGCTTAGTTTTCTTTAAATTAGTCTTAGTAACTGTTATAGCATCTTTATTATTTTCAATAAAAAAAGCTTGCTTGGCGCCCCTGCTAAGTGCTTCAATTCCTATTGCACCACTACCGCAAAATAAATCCAAAAAAATACAGTCTGGGACATCATATTGGATCATGTTATATAAGGTTTCCTTTGTCCTATCTGTTGTTGGCCTTGTTTTGTCCCCTGATATTGTATCTAATTTTATACTTTTAGCAGTACCAGCAATTACTCTCATATTAACCTCTTCTTATTCTAAATTGTTACTCTTGATATTGTCAAATCAATATCAACTTAATTTTACACCATAATATTGCATAATTCAACATTTCATCTTGAAAAAGTATCATTTCCATAATGGATTTTTACAATATATGTATTATATATGGAGAATTGAGATTCCATATCTTCATACACAACCTCACCCAAAGACCTTACTAGTTCATGATTAAGCCCAGGGTATTTTTCCCCCTCTAAACTTCCTACATAAATGTAACTTATGTCGTATTTTTCTATTAGGCTAATTACCTCATCAGGATTATCGGATGTATAAATAGCCTCAACATCAGCTGCCCTTTGGTTAACTAGCTCTACATCTCCCCTCCATAACCACTCATGAACATACCAACCAAGTACAGTTGTATGTCCAGTAAAAACTGAGACCCTCTGGTAATCAGAATAACTATCCCCATTAGCTTCTAGAATTACAGCAGTGCCGCTTATATTCTCATTAATCCAATTAATAGCCCTATAATCTTCTGGCATAACCTCTTCTAGAAAGGCAGATGCATCCAGTCCCTTATACTTATCTATCATACTCAAATCGCCATACCAATCTTCTACAGCAACAGGGAAATACATAAGGGTTGAAGCAAATAGAAGAAAGCATATAGCTATAAACTTTCTTTGCCATAGATATCTTTTGACTTTAAAAAATTTAACAAAAATATATCCACTACAAATGCCAAATAATATAAAGGCTTGATAGGTTAGTTTAAACATTGTATTAGCCCTTTTATAGTCTCCTGAGTATATATCTTCTACATATACTAATTCAGGCATTAAAACTAAACCCATCCCACATAAGGCAAGGACAAGAATAAAAAGGTCAGATATAGACATAAATGATAAAAAGTTTACAATTTTACTAATTCCCTTTTTCTTAATTGGACTTAGGCCCTTTTGGTTTCTTACCCTTATAATGATTCCATGGGTCTGTACAAGTTCAACAATATAACCTATAACAAGTACAAAGGGTAGTCCCCATAGAATTAAGAGTTGATATAGGGGAGTCCTTGAAGTAGTTACTAATATATTAGTTGAAATCTGGTCAAATGATAGGGTGAACAAGAGTGATGTTAGCTCTGCAACAATAACAACAATAAATCCATTAACGGAAGTTAACAAGAATGTTACCTTTGAAAAACCGTAATTACGGATTAAGGAAAATAAAACACATCCTCCTGCTACTACAAAATAAATAGGAAAGTCCCAAAAATTAGTCATACGAAAGAAACCAATAAAAAATCCTATAAGTAAGACCCTTGACTGGATTATCTCTCTTATAAGGCTAAGTATTTTAATATTTTTAAAGGCCGCAAAATTAATCTTCTTTGATTCTAGTAGCCATGCATACAGTATTGCAATTATTGTAAGAACAAATATTATATTTAAAACATGGGCATGAAGGTCTCCTAGGATAAAAGAATAACTCGGAAACTCATGGATAGTCTTATCAGCTGTTTCAGGATGATAGCCAATATAGCGAGTTGAGTTTGAAAACCAATAGCTAGACCTTTCAATCCCAAGCATATCTTGCAAGTTGGGTATAAGATAATAAAAAATAGTAAAATGGAAATTACCCGCTAGAGAAAGACCACCAGCAGATAAAAGTCCTGCGATATGAGGCCCGTATTTTACATCTATCTTTTTACATCTAAAATAATTAGTCGTAATGTTGCAGACTAATGAATATGTTAAGACAAAACTAAGGGCAGCTATAGTCATTAACATCAAATTGTAGCCATGAGTAACTGGTACAAGGCTTACCTTAGTTAGAAAGGTTGCAATATACTGTCCCACATAATAATAGTTTAGTTTTTCTCCAGCGAACCAAAAGTCCTGTGGAGGCATATAATCAGCCCTCATCATTGATGTCATAAAACCATAATCCATAAACTTCTCTGTACCATAGGCCTCAGGTTTAAATCCACGCATAAAAACGCCAAACAAAAGGATTGCAAAAAAAAGAAGTTCCTGACTAAGGTATATATCTATCTTGTCTTTTAAATTCTTAGTTGTAACTTTAAGGTCAACCTTTAATAGGACTAGAAAATTAAGGCAAGCGAAAAAGGCTATTATTACAAGGCATGGAAGACTCCTAAACTTAAGTAGCTTAAGTGATGATAATAGCCACATAAGGTAGCTAGATATTGCAAGTCCAATAACCTTAGAAAACAAGTAACCCTTATCATTAAACCTTACCAATATTTTAGAAGATAGGGGGAGAAATACAATGCCAAGACCCAAAAGAGTTACCCACCAAGACATAAAATACTTAAAATCCTGGCCTAGTAGCAAGTATCCAAATATTCCAATAATAAGAAATGCTATGACTTTTAAAGTTCTTTGTTTGCTAAACATTTTATTTCTCCAATCAACATATATTCCCATTCTAATTAATCTATCATCAATTACACAATATATTAAGTTTTTAATTATATACTTTTCTTAATAACTGCAAAATCTTTAAGTGCCTTAATACCTATCTTTATAATTTTCCTAATATTTATTGAATTTACCCCGCCCTGCCTTGGAAGGAAGGTAATTGGCAAGTATTTTACAGCTTCCTTCTTTTTTGCAAACATTACGGATATAATAACATTAGTCAAATTATAGTCCTTAGGAATTAGACCTAGATACTTCTTAAGACTTTTAGCCTTCATTAACCTATAGGGTGTATTAGGGTCAGTTATAGATACACCAAAGATAATATATAGCACTAACTTTAGAACCTTACTTACTAATACCCTAGATATACCATCTTCCCTTTTCACCCTATGACCAATTACCATGTCATATTGGTCTCTTAGTTGCCAAAAGTCAGAAAATTCCTCTGGAAGGGTCTGGCCATCAGCATCTGTTTGAAATATAAAGTCAGCCCCCTCTTTTATTGCATACTTATAACCATAAAGGATACTTGCCCCATGTCCACTATTGGGTTTAGAAATTGCTAGCAAATGTTCTTTATTCTTTGCCTCGTCTTCAATTATTTTTAAGGTATTATCCTTACTTCCATCATCAATTACAACAAGTTTACTATCGTTTTGCAATTTATCGACTATTGGATACCACTGATTGATTACTCTTTTAATATTTTCCTGCTCATTATAAGCAGGAATAATGATATATAATTTATCCATTTAACTCCTCACTAAAAGCATCGAGTACACTACGTACAACTGCATCCATATTGTAATAACGATACTGGGCTAGCCTACCTATAAATACTACATTCTTTTCCTTCTTCATATCTCTTTCATACTTAGCAAATCTTTCTTTATGTTCCTTAGTTGGGAAAGGATAATAAGGCTCACCCTCAGCGCAAGGAAATTCTTTTAAAATAGTTGTCTTATGATGTTCTTGACCTGTTAACTTTTTAAACTCTGTAATTCTTGTAAAATCATAATCGTTAGGATAATTTACAACAGGAGCTTCCTGATATGATTCCTTAGTGTAGGTTTCAAATTTAAAATTAATACTCCTATAGGCTAATTTACCGTACTTATAGTCATAGAAATAATCAGTAGGACCTGTATAAATTAACTTTTCATACTCAATATCATCTATAACTTCTTTATAATCAGTATTTAACATAACCTTTATGTTTTTATTTGCTATCATATTTTCACATAATTTGGTATAGCCATTAGTAGGCATACCCTGATATTTATCAGCAAAATATCTTGTATCCCTGTTAAGCCTTACTGGTATTCTTGATATTACAGAAGTATCAAGTTCAGCAGGGTCAACTCCCCACTGCTTAATAGTGTAATTTTTAAACATCTTTTCATAAATATCTATTCCAACTTTGCTAATAGCAACATCCTTACTAGTAGTAACCTCAGGAACCTCTACTGCTCTTTTTGCCAAGAAGTCTTCTACTTCATCAGTAGACAGGTTTAAATTATATAACTTATTTATTGTTTCAACAGAAATAGGCATTGGAACAAGGTTACCATCCACATATGAAAGTACACGGTGCCAGAATACGTTCCACTGAGTAAACTTACTTAAATACTCATATACTTCCTTGTCATTGGTATGAAAAATATGGGGACCATAATTATGAATTAAAATCCCATCTTCATTATAGGAGTCATATACATTACCACCTATATGGTTTCTCTTTTCAATTACTAATACCTTTTCGCCTAATACATTTGCAATTCTCTCAGCTATTGTAAGTCCAGCTAGGCCTGCACCTACTACTACATATTTAAACTTCATGATGTTTAACCTTCTTTCTTCTGTATTAAATTTTGAGTAGAAATTATAGCGTACTGTTGTATATTGTTTTTTGCATAGAATAAAGGGGTAGGCTAATCTCCTTTATATAGTCTATCTCTTCTTTAGTTAGGGTTTTAGCAGCCTTATTGGCCTTTATAAGTAGGTCGCTGTTCTGATAGATATCACCAATTTTAAACTCAATATTACCACTTTGCCTTACCCCTAGCATGTCTCCTGGGCCTCTTAATTTCAAATCTTCACTTGCTATTTCAAAACCATCATTGGAATGGACTAATATTTCTAGGCGTTCTTTGGAAGTTTTTGATTTGGAGCCACTTACAAAGATGCAGTAAGACTGATACTTACCCCTACCAACCCTACCTCTTAGTTGATGGAGCTGGGCAAGCCCAAACCTTTCAGCGTTTTCTATCATCATTACACTTGCATTTGGTACATTGATTCCTACCTCTATAACCGTTGTAGACACTAGAACATGAATGTCACCTCTTGCAAAGGCTTCCATAATATCATTCTTCTCCTTTGCCTTCATCTTACCATGTAGGTAGTCTACGTTAATGCTACTTGGAAGAATGGTCTTTAATTTTGCTGCATAGTCAATTACATTCTCCCCATCCATTACCTCGCTCTCTTCAACCATTGGACATATGATGTAGGCTTGTCTACCTTCAAGGACCTGTCTTTCAATAAACTTATAGGCATTGTTTCGGTAGCTTATATCAACAACAGCATTCTTAATGGGCAAGCGGTTTGCTGGAAGTTCGTCAATAACAGAAATATCCAGGTCACTATAGAGAATTATTGCTAGAGTCCTAGGAATAGGGGTAGCACTCATAACTAAAACATGGGGGTGGTTGCCCTTTCCTGCTAAGGTCCCCCTTTGCTTTACCCCAAAACGATGCTGTTCATCTGTTACTACGAGGGCAAGGTTTTTAAATTCCACCTTATCTTGAATCACTGCATGGGTACCAACAACAATGTCAGCACTCCCTTCACGTATTCTTTCATAAGCCTCCCTTTTCATCTTAGGAGTCATAGAACCAACTAGAAGTTCAATCTTAAGGTCATACCTATCAAACATTTGTGTAAGGGACTCATAATGTTGTTTAGCTAAAACTTCAGTAGGAACCATTATTGATCCTTGATAGCCATTGAGGGCGGTTAAAAATAAGGCTAGGGCTGCTACAATTGTCTTACCAGAACCAACATCTCCTTGAATTAGCCTGTTCATTGTAGCTATACCTGTCATATCCTTTTTTATGTCAGACCAAGCCCTCATTTGGGCAAAAGTAAGTTTAAAGGGAAGCGCATTAAGAAACTCATCACATTCCTTTTTATCTGATATTTTATAGTTATTATAAATTAGGGTTCTCTTCTCCTTAGTAGCTTGAAGGGCAAAGGTAAATAAGAAGAACTCATCAAAAGCCAGCCTTTCTTTGGCTTCTAGTAGGACTTGCCTTGATGTAGGAAAGTGTATTTCCCTCATAGCCTTTTCATATTCTAATAAGCCATTTTCTTCACGAATTCTAAGAGGTAGTGGGTCCCTTGAAAGGTCAGCTACTTCTAAGAGGTTTCTTATTAGTTTAACAAGTTGGTTATTAGTTATTCCTGAGGTTAGAGAATAAATAGGCTGCATCTGATTAGTAAGTTTGCGATATTCCGCCTTGCTATAAACCTTAGGATGGTCCATAGAAATTAGGTTGTCTTTTACCACAAACTTGCCTCGGAAAATATAGGTATTACCTACCTTTAAGTTCTTTCTCAAATAAGGCATATTAAACCAAGTAAGATAGATTAAACCTGTATCATCAGCCACCCTTGCTTTTAATATCTTAAGATTACGGACTTGTTTTATTGGATAGAAATGTTCTAGCCTTGCCTCAATTGTTACAAGTCCCTCATCTTCTCCAGATTCTATGATATTCTTACTAGTGATTGGTTCTTCATAAACATCATAATCTCTTGGGAAATGCTGAAGTAGGTCGTTAACAGTAAATATTTCGAGTTTAGATAATAGGTTTTGCGTCTTTTCTCCAACGCCCTTTACAAGGTTTACTAAAGCCATGGGTTTTAACTTTGCTACCTTGTCCATATTTTCACCTCATTTACAAAAAAAGATTCTTCAAATAAATATAAACCCTAAGGGAATATTATTACGAAGAATCTTTGATTTTTAGGAAGATAATGACAATCAAAAGTCTTCCTTAATAATTTATAATATTTTATTCTATGGACATGTAATAGTAGTAAATTGGTTGTCCACCGTAGTTTAATTCAACTTCAAGGTCTGGATACTTATCTTCTATAAGACCTACAAGTTCTTCTGCTTCTTCTTCAGTAACACCTTCACCATAATATAGGCTAATAAGGTCGCTATCTTCATCTACCATCTGTCCAATTAGGTCAAGAGTTGCCTCTACTACATCTTTACCTACTGAAAGGATTCTCTTTTCGTCAAGGCCCATTATGTCACCTTGCTTAATCTCCTTGCCATCAATTATAGTATCTCTGATAGCGTAAGTTACTTGACCACTCTTAATGTTAGTCATCTCTTCGGTCATTCTTTCAATATTCTCTTCTATGGATGAACCATCTATATAGTTAATAATTGCAGCTATACCTTGAGTTAGTGTCCTTGAAGGTATGACAATAATATTCTTATCTTCTACTATATCCTTCGTTTGATTTGCAGTTAGGATTATATTACTGTTATTAGGCAAGATAAAGATATTATCGGCATTAACACTTTCAACAGCCTTTAACATATCATCAGTACTTGGATTCATTGTTTGACCACCTGTTATAATATAGTCAACACCAAGTCCCTTAAATATCTCATTCATTCCTTCGCCACTTGAGACAGATATAAAACCTACTTCTTTTCTAGGTTCTTCCTTTTTGCTAATCTCTTGTTCTTTTGCTAATTTTTCAGCATCCTTTATAAGCTTTTCATTATGTTCTTCTCTCATATTATCAATTTTAATTCTGCTAAGAGAACCATAACTTAGACCCTTTTGTAGTGCATCTCCTGGATTATTAGTATGAACATGAATCTTTACTATATCATCATCAGATACAACTACTATAGAGTCACCTATATCCATTAAATATGACTTTAATTTAGTTTCATCCTCTTCGTCATACTTCTTTTCAAGGTTAATAATAAATTCTGTACAATATCCAAACTTGATATCAACAGGCTCATCATGGGAGACTGATACAAGCTTAGGGCTAGCACTAACCATTTCCTTATCGTCTACGATTACTTTGCCTATTAAGGAATAATGGAAGCCCTTACATACTTCTAATAAACCTTGACCACCTGAGTCAACAACTCCTGCCTCTTTTAGTACTGGCAGCATATCTGGAGTCTGTAAAAGTACTTCTTCCATATACTTTAGAACTTCTTCAGATAGATATATTATATCATCTGTAGTAGCTGCAAGTTCAGTTGCCTTAGTAGCGGCAGCTTTTGCTACTGTAAGGATTGTTCCCTCCTTAGGCTTCATAACTGCCTTATAAGCTGTCTGAGCCCCTCTTGTTAAAGCTTTAGCCATAACTTCTGCATTTAGTTCATCGTGTTCTCTAATCTCTTTAGAAAAACCTCTAAAAAGTTGGGATAAGATAACACCTGAGTTACCCCTTGCACCCCTTAGCGAACCACTTGAAATAGCCTTAGCTATATCTGAAACACTTGGATTATCTAGTTGCTTTACTTCATTAACTGCAGCCTGTATAGTAAGAGTCATATTAGTCCCAGTGTCTCCATCTGGAACTGGAAAGACATTCAACTCGTTAATATATTCTTTCTTGCTTTCGATGCGCATTGCACCTGCAATAAAGGCCTTCTTTAGTGTAATGGCATCAATTGTCTTAGTTACCACAGAACTTTCCTCCTTAACATCACAATATTAGTCAATGACTCTAACGCCTTCGACAATAATATTAATTTTATTAACTTCCATACCAGTGAATTCTTCAACTTTATACTTAACATTGGAAGCAAGATTATCAGCAACTACTGAAATACTTACACCATAAGATACTATGATATGAAGGCTGATTGTAATTTTATTATCATCTATAGAAACGTTAACACCGCGACTTAAATTATCACGTTTTAGGAGTCTTGCTATTCCGTCTTTCATGTTAACAGATGCCATTCCTACTACTCCAAAGCATTCTATTGCGGATGAACCAGCATATTGAGCAATTACCTCATTATCTATTTCGATTCCGCCAATATCAGTATTCATATATCCGTTCATTATAAAACCTCCATTTCAAAATATTTATAGTTACATTATAACCTTGTTTCCCATAAAAAGAAATATATTTTTTAAACATAGTAATGCCAACACATGAAATAAAACAGACCTACTTGCATATATATTAATAAAAGAATATAAATGGGATTACCTATGAAAAGAATGATAGGGTTTATTTTGTTTTGGATTGCTATTGGAATGACTATAATGCTTTTTATCACAAATGGATTATTAGCTATTACTCTTATAATCCTATTATTAGTCATTGGTTATAAATTATTTACTTGTTGAGTAGAACCTTGAAAGATTTCCTAAAATACTTATACACTAAAAAAGAGTGCCTTTGGCACCCTTCTTTTAAATAGTTCTTAGGTTGTTTAAAAATTATGCACGCTCAACTTTGCCTGACTTTAGACAAGAAGTACAAACATACATTTTTTTTGCAGCACCGTTTACTTTAACTTTTACTGATTTTACGTTTGATTTCCACATTCTGTTAGTTTTTCTATTGGAATGACTCACGTTATGTCCAAAGTGAGCACCTTTGTCACAAATCGCACATTTTGCCATTTGAAGCACCTCCCTAGGTATTAAATTAAGTCAAATGACTCTCAAACAAAATCCATTTTACCAAAGTTTTAATTTTTTTGCAAGCCTTTGTTTTAAATTGATGGCAATTATAATTATTTATTACTAGTATCCGTATCAGAAGTTAAATCTTCGGCTTCGTTATTACCCTTTCCCTTGCTTATTTTCTCGATAAAATCTGGAACCATATCAATAATCTTGTTAATACTATCCTGATTCTTAACATTTACAAGTTGGGTTTTTCCATTAGTTATTACAAGAACTGCACTTGGACTAATCTTGCCTCCCATACCTCCACCTGCGTTGTTTTGGTTACCTTCTTTAGCATAAGCACCAGCTCCAACACCAAAGCCAACTTCAACCAAAGGTAGTATAGTTGTGTTTTCATCAACCTTTATAGCATCGCCTACTACAGTTTTTGTTGTAAGGAAACTATCCATTCCCTTAAACAATGATTCTACTGTTTCATTAAAATTATTAGTCATTATAATTCCTCCTTCAATACATTAAAGTTATTCCATAAAGACCTGAAATTCTTATTACATACTAACTTAATCACTATTATAGCAATTGTAAATAATCTTATTCTTCCTTTGAAATAAACCTGTCCTTTTAGGATCTTTTCTTCGAAGTTTGGGATTATCTTAATACTTTTATGATAAAAACCATAAAAAATAGATAAGAGACCTAAAATATGTCCAGTTGTTGCAGGATTATCAGCACCAAACTCTATATCACCCTTTAACTTTCTAGGTCTTATATGGCCTAACAAGTCTTTAATAGCCCTAGTAACAGCCTTAATCCCTAACTTGTTATCTTTTAAAAATCTTCTTATCTTATTAAACTTATTATCCTTAGATTCCTCATCTACTTCTATCTGGAGAAGGAAATTATATATTCTAATTAGTATGGATTTAATAATATTTAGAACCTTTACAATTAAATCCATAATAAGTTTAAGCTTTTCTATAAGTAATGAAACTATACCCTTCTTGGTATTTCTAGGTTCATCTGTATTAATCCTTGTGTTAGGACGACTACCTTTTACAAGATTAGATGTGCTAGTAGATTTCTTAATAGGGTCTTTTTTGGCTAACTTAGGAGCTTTAGTAATAGACTCACTTTTAGCCTCTTTGTTAGTCTCTTTATTAGATTCTTTCCTTACCCTAGTCCTTGGCTCATTTTTTGTAGTAAGGCCTTGTTCATCATCTCTATCTCTAGACTTAGTGTTATCCGCTCTACTATCTTTAGGGTAAAAGGTTATACCAAAAATAGTAAACTTAACTTTAACCTCTTCATTAATATAAGCAACCTTAAGGTTGAATATCCTAAATAGCCAAGAGATACGTCCCTTGGCTAAAATCTTATCATTAAAAACACCATCCGCCTCATATCTTATTGGAACAAAGAAAATCAAGCATAGGATAAGGAGTATTAAACCTATAATGCAGGCTAAAATAATTAAGATTAACTTTAGTATGGATAAAATCACAGAAATCATATTATCTGCCTTTCCTCCTCCTGCATTATAGAAAATATTCTCTTACATTAAAACCATTAGTCTCTTTATAAACCTCTTCAATCATATTTGCAACAAGTTCATAAGATTCTTGCTTGTTTTCTGCTAGCCCTATTATATGAAGGTCTTGCTTTTTATAAAATGGTTGAATTAATTCTATTGATTTATAGATGTCAAACAAGTTTTTAGGATTGCTAGCAAATGCTATACAGTAAACATTTCTAACCAACCTTCCATTGCTAATACCGTCTTTGATTTTAGCAAGATCCCTTTTCTTTAATTTTTTACTTAAAATTAACTTGTTTGACCAACTTATCATAATAACTACTCCCAAAAACTTTGAATTATATTAATACTAGCTTTTTTCTCTGAACTATCCCTACACTGGGAAAGACTGCTAACTATATATTCATATACTTCATCTTGATTAGTTAAGAAACCTGGAATCTTATTAAGGGTGTTAGCCATAACAGCCCTATTAACATATCTAGAATTCTTTCTAAATAAGGTTTCCATATCTTTAAGTAGATTTACTTTTTCTTTATCTATCTCTTCTTTAGTTAGAACCCTATCATCTTCTACCTTATCAAGCTCGAAAAACAAGCTATTGGTAAAAAACTTTTGGGATTTCTTTAAGTTATCATATAACTGGTCTAATCCCTGGCTTGATAATACATTAGTATACCTATCTTCAATAAATGAGAAAACAGACTCCATATTACTAATGTCACCTATTAAGTCTTCTAGAACACCTTCAGTTTCGCTTAATAGTGACTCTAATTCATCTGTTAATTCTAGAGAACCTCTTGTAAAATTATGGTTAATTTGACTTATAAGACTAACCATAGGGCCTTCTAGTTCTTTTCCAACTGATTCTTGGTTAGATTCTTTAGCATTCATTAGATAAATATACAGTTGGTTAACCATTTCTTGTAAACCATAGTAATAGTCAGCCAAATAATTTATTGTTTCTGTAGTTTCATCTAGCTTAGAAGATAATTTACTCCATTCATCCTGACTAATATCACTATAATTGCTAGTTTCTAATTCTACCTTAACTAAGTTTAATTCTGGGAAAACATCTTCCATACCTGCTAGTTCATATAACATAGAACTACTTCTAATCATATAAAGGTATGACTCTAGTGAAGCTTGTGTCATCTCTTCAAATATAGAAAAGCTTTCCCCTAGCAAATCAAAATACTTATACCTAGACATTCGTACAGGTAACTGACTAATAACATCAGACAACTTGTTGTTTATTAAAACCCTATCTTCTGAGTCAAAAATATAATTGTAAATCTGCTTACTTACTTGTTCATCATCAATATCTTCTAAGTCAGTAGAGTATCTATACTCAATTCTCTTTAGAACATAATCATATATTACTAAGATATCAGTATAGTTTGTTAGAATCTTCATCCTATTAATAATTTCATTCCTTATCTCATCTAAATCATCAATAAGGTTACTAGATAAGATGCTTGTACTAACATCATTATTACTGTTTTCTTTACTAGCAAAACTACTTTTAATTATATTATTTAACCTAGTAAGTAGACTTAAGTCTCTTGAATCCATATCATGGTAAGAATCTATAAAGTTCTCATAAAACATGAAATAATTCATTCCTAGGTTTAACTCAGAAAGGTTCGCATATAACCCTCTAAGTGTTTCTATATAATTAGGTATTGACTGGTCAATATCCTTGCCATATCTTATATTGTTATAGATCTGTTTGTTAATTTTGCTCATATTGGATTTGCCACCAAACTTTATATTTATTTGTTTTATCTACATGTATAAATACATTATCTTACATTTAGCTAATTTTTTCAACCTTAATCATATTAGTTGATTTAGTAACTCCTGCTGGAACTCCTGCTGTAAGAACAATATAGTCTCCGCTACTTACATAGCCTGATTCTTTTACTGTCTTAATAGCTTCTTCAAGTAGGTTATCTGTAGAATTAACCTCACTAGTTTCAAGTGGTGTTACGCCCCAGTATAATTGCATTTTTCTAAGTGAACGTTTAATTGGTGATAAGCCCATTACCTTAGCTTGTGGTCTTAACTTAGAAACAATTCTAGTAGTAAATCCTGTAAAACTTGAAGCGATGATTAATTCAGCATCAATTGATAGGGCTGTAGTAACTGCAGAATAAGCTACAGCTACTGACACACTGTGTTCGTCAGTTTTCTTACGTGTTTGTAAGAAAGCATCATAATCAAGGTGCTTTTCTGTCTCCATAGCAATCTTAACCATCATTCTTACAGCTTCAAGTGGGTATGAACCCATAGCTGTTTCTCCAGATAACATAATAGCATCTGTACCATCATAGATTGAGTTTGCGACGTCAGTTGCTTCAGCTCTAGTTGGTCTTGGATTACGAATCATTGAATCAAGCATTTGAGTTGCTGTAATAACAGGCTTGAACTTTTCGTTACATTTCTTAATGATTTGCTTTTGGATAAATGGTAGTTCTTCAGGGTCTACCTCAACACCTAGGTCACCTCTAGCAATCATAATACCATCTGATGCTTCAATGATTTCATCTATGTTATCTAAGCCTTCTCTATTCTCAATTTTAGAAACAATACTAATATCTGAGCTACTATCTCTTAATATATCTCTGATTTCATTAACTGCAGATGCACTTCTAACAAAGGATGCTGCAATAAAGTCTACACCATTATTAATTCCAAAAATTATATCTTCCCTATCTTTTGCAGTGATTGCAGGTAGGTTAAGCTTTGTATTAGGTATATTGATACCTTTTTTGTTACCTAGTACTCCACCAGATATTACTTCACAAATTAAGTCTGTCTCTGTAACTTCTTTTACTTTTAATTCAATAAGACCATCATCGATTAGTATACATGTACCAACCTCAACTTCTTCTGTAAGTTTTTCATAAGTAACAGAAACCTTAGTTTCATCACCAACTATATCTTCTGTAGTTAGAATAAATGTTTCTCCCTTAGTTAGGGTAACCTTACCATCTTTTAAGTCTTTAGTTCTAATTTCAGGACCCTTAGTATCTAAAAGTATTGCTATTGGAATATTAATTTCTTCTCTTACTTCTTTTATTGTATTTATTCTTTTAAGGTGTTCAGCATGATCACCATGGGATAGGTTTAATCTTGCTACATCCATTCCATTTAATGCTAGTTTTGTAATCATTTCTTTGGACTCACTAGCTGGTCCTATAGTACATACTATCTTCGTTTTCTTCTTATCCATTTAAAATTGGCCTCCAAAAATTTACTAATTTAATCATTAAATATTATTGTTATTTTTTGACATGTTCATGAGTGTAGAGATGGTCTGAACAATATTCATAGTTTCCATCACATTTTGAACAGAAACGAAACTCTAAGTCGTCATCATCTAACTCAGTTCTTCCACATATAGCACACTTGTGCATAGCAACAGTCTTTCTCCCGTTAAAACTAATTACATTACCAGAGGATTTTTTAATTTCTCTTCTAAAACTACGGCGTCTTCTTACCTCTCTAGGAGAATATTGTTTATAGTTCCTGGAATTTAGAAAATAAATTAAAAAGTTTCCTAAAGATATCAATATTGAAATTCCGATATGATACATGCCATATCTGAAACTTTGAATAATCTCAACAAGATACATAAGTCCATTTAATAGTGCTAAATATTTTATTTTAATTGGAATCACAAAAAATAACATTAGCTGAACATTAGGAAAAATAGATGCGAATGCAAAAAACATCGATCTATTAATATAAGTTAGTCCTAGTATGAAACTGTAGTCATAAATAAAGTATAAGACAAAAATTGCAATAATATTAAATACAACTCCAGAAAAATAGTATAGGTTAAACTTAAATGCTCCCCATACATTTTCTAATGCGTTTCCTATCATATAATATAGGTACATTTCTATAAATAGAAAGAACACATTAGAGTTACCTGTTGGCTGAATTATAAAAGTAAACAAACGCCATACTTGGCCTTGTAATACTTTCTCTACATCAAGCATCAAAAACTGCCTATAGAAGTTGGGACTTATAAAATCTATAAGGAACCCAAAAACATATAAGGCTATAACATATGTTATTAAGTTGTTAATCGCATATTTTCCAAACCTTCGTTCTAACTTGTCCAATAGCTTCATAAAAGTCCTCATTTCATGTATATTACTTACTTAATTATATGTTCTCTAATATCCTTTGTCAAATACAAATGAAACTAAGCCTAGCCATGTCAATATCTACAATATAGTAGTAATTACCTAGAAAAAAGCTTATTAAATCGTCGATATTGTTAATCAAAACCGACCAAAAAAAACTTTTATCATATAAATGTTCAAAATTCCTCCCTGAACCTATATAACAGAGAGGAATTTCGTCAAAGAGTTGATTAAATATTATTGAGATTATTGATAATAAATTGGAATTTGAAGAATTGTTCCTGGAATTAATCCTTGTTCCATTATATCTTCTCTTAGCTGGTTAAATTGTGCTAGGTCTTCTATACTTATACCATAGTTTTCAAGTATAGACTCTAGAGTGTCCCCTTCAGATACTACATAAGTTTCAAAATCCATTGGTGGTATTGGTTGCATAACTGGTATACAAAGTTCGTCCCCAATTTGCAAGTTATAGATTTCAACATATGGGTTAGCTTTAAACAACATACTAATAGGTACATTATACCTTCTACTTATACTATATAAAGAATCTCCTTCTTGTATTATATGCATTATACAATTCATATTATAAAGATACATAAGTTCACTTTCCTATTATTATAGAATATCTTAGAATTAGTATATTCATCTTTTTATAATATGACACTAAACTTAGATTTTCTATTAGGATTAACTATGAGCCTAGCTGGTATATCTAAAAATATTTTATTTAGTTGAAGTTGTAAAGTATCTATCGTATAATTGATACGTTAATTATTTTATAATAATTAATTGTATTAATGAAACTATTAATATAGTCTAGTTTTACAGGAGGTAGCCTAATCGGCGAAATTTATGATTAATAATATGAAATACTCATTAGGGATTGATATTGGTTCAACAACTGTAAAAATTACTATTCTTGATGAGGAAAACAAGTTACTTTTTTATGAATATGCAAGACATTATGCAGATATTCAAAATGCCTTAGCAACACTTTTAGAGCATGCAAAAGAGAAACTTGGTAATTTAAATCTCTCACCAGTAATAACAGGGTCTGGTGGTCTTTCATTATCAAAATATTTAGCTGTCCCATTTATACAAGAAGTTATTGCAGTTTCAACATCACTTTCTGATTATGCTCCACATACAGATGTTGCAATTGAACTTGGAGGGGAAGATGCTAAAATTATTTATTTCAATGATAATGGTGGAATAGAACAAAGAATGAATGGTATATGTGCAGGAGGAACTGGTTCATTCATAGACCAAATGGCAAGTATTTTAAAAACTGATGCACCAGGACTTAATGAATATGCCAAGGACTATAAATCAATTTATCAAATAGCAGCAAGATGTGGAGTTTTTGCAAAATCAGATATCCAACCCCTAATCAATGAAGGGGCTAGAAAGGAAGACCTTGCAGCTTCAGTCTTTCAAGCTGTAGTAAATCAAACTATAAGTGGTCTTGCATGTGGTAAGCCAATTAGAGGTAATATAGCCTTTTTAGGTGGTCCACTACACTTCTTGTCAGAACTAAGAAAGGCCTTTATTAGAACCTTAAATCTTAAGGATTCTGAAGTTATAGCACCAGAACACTCCCATCTCTTTGCCGCAATGGGAGCTGCTATGAAACATGATAGCCAAGTAGTTTTTGAAATAGACAAACTAATTGATAGGCTAAGAGAAGGCATCACCATGGAGATGGAAGTAAGCCGAATGGAACCACTCTTTAAAGATAAGGAATCATATGATGAGTTTAAGACTCGTCATAGTTTGCATTCTGTAAAGAAAAGAGACATACGTACATATAAGGGAAAGGCCTTCCTCGGAATTGATGCTGGGTCAACTACAACAAAAACTGCCTTGGTAGCTGAGGACGGAAGTTTACTCTATTCTTTCTATAGTAGTAATAATGGAAGTCCATTAAAAACCACTATTAGGTCTATAAAAGAGATATATTCTATGCTACCAGAAGATGTTCAGATAGTTAGGTCTGCATCTACTGGTTATGGAGAAGCCCTAATTAAGGAAGCCCTAATGCTAGATGAAGGAGAGGTAGAAACTGTAGCCCATTACTACGCTGCTTCTGCCTTCGA
>JAAYRG010000083.1 GCA_012518885.1 Clostridiales bacterium
ATGTAAATTACATGAAGAAAGTCAAAGACTATAGTTCCACTACTATCAATCGGAAGATAAATAGTTTAAGAAGTTTTGCCAAGTTCCTTGTAATAAACGAATATATGGATATTAATTTTATGGACAGGATAACTGCTCCTAAAAAAGAGAAGAAACTTCCAAAAGTAATGAAAGAAGAAGAGTTGGAGAAATTCTTATCAGTTATTATGGATTATAGTGATGGAAATGGCTTAAGAGATAGGGCTATCTTTAACTTATATGCTTCGACTGGCATTAGAAGACAGGAACTAATAAACTTAAATATTGAAGATGTTGATCTTGGAAACAATACTTTAAAAATTGTAAATGGTAAGGGTGGTAGAGATAGAGTAGTTCCTCTATTCGAACCTACCAGTGGTTATCTCTGGGAATATCTAATGACACGCTTACCTGTTAAAGATAACAAAGAACCTCTTTTTAAAAGTGGCTATGGCAATCGTATTAGTGTTACTGCCATACAACAACTTTTCAGGAGATATATGAAGATTTCTGGACTTAATGATAAGGGATATACAATACACACCCTAAGGCATACCTATGCTACCCTGATACTAAAAAATGGCGGAAATCTAATGGAGATTAAAGATCTACTAGGACATGCTGATTTAAATTCAACCTCTATATACCTGCATACAACTGTAGAACAGTTAAGGAAAACATCTAAGTTGCATCCTTTGGCTAAGCGTGAAAGTGAAGAATAAATTAAATCATCATTATATTTTCATTTTCCTACGATTTTCTTGCAAAGAAAATATTATATCTTTTCAATTCTAAGGAGTTTCAAGTAGATTGGTCTATAGTCCTTGACTTTAATAGATTATTTGAATAACATATAGGTAATAAAGTATATATAGTACAAAAACACCTTGGATAATATATCCATGGTATTATTATCATTAAAAGTAGGGAACCTTGGATAGGTTCCCTTTTATTATTTATATTATATATTTGCTATTTTTTGAAAAACTAACTGATTAGGCAGATTATATAATTGCCTACTCAATTCTACTTCTTATCTTTTTGGAGAAAGATTCTCTAGTAGCAGTACAGTTTTCATCAAATAATTCTAAGTCTAAACTGCAATTCCTTTGCTGGAAATCAACATTAGTTTTAGTAATTCTCGAATATAAGCAATCAATGCAAGTATTTGGATTTTGTCTTGCTGCGGTGACTATATCCCATTCTATTTCTTCTATATCGTAAAAATCTCCACTACTATAGAATTTTGCATATCCATTCAGTAATTCATTATAATTATATATCCTATTATTCTCAAATTCAATATACTTAGGTAGTTCGTTATTATACCTTTCTATGTACCTCTTAAAATCTTCAAAATGATGTTCATCTCTCCCGAACTTATTATACAATAATTTGGCCAACTTCCGATCTCTTCTATTGCTCCCATTCAAATATATTAAGTAGGAAAGGTCTTGAATCGTAATACAATCAATATCATTAAAATATGAGGATACTGTTACAAATTTCCATACCGTTGTATCCTGAGATGATAACAGTCTTACGTCACCAAACTTTGCATATAGTAGAGTCTTATATTCTCCTAGGTCCTTAGAATCCTTAATATTAAAAGTATTTTTTAGTTCTTGATCACATTTGATGTATAAGGCCTGCTCTACCTCATCACCTATACTAATATCTTCTACAATGGTTATAGATTTGTTCTCTTCCATTAGTAAATCTAATTCAATTTTTATTGATTTCTCTAGTACTTCATCTATAACTTGTTTATGTACTAATATATTATCAAACAAACTGAATAAGAACTTAAGTTGACCCTTAAAGTTTATAAGTATATTAGCATCAAAAAGAACTGGAGATTCAATCTTCTTCAATATCATCGTCATCATCCCCAATTCCAAAATTTGAAAAATCAATATCTATGGGTTTTATCTCTGGCTTTATTATATTAAAATCTGTAGCCTCTTTATCATATTTCCAAATTATATCTTCTAATTTAGCAAAAGATATTAAACTATTTTTATAGACATCAGCAGCAATTTTAGGTACATTTATAGTATGATATTTTCTAGAATTGGAAGTAATTAAGTCTTTAATATTATCTTCAATAGATTGATCCATCATTTTACAATACCCTAATATATTGTGTTCATATACTTTCAACTTTTCATAATACTTATTGTCAATTATATCTAATTCTCTTAGCCTTTTTAAAATAGTTTTATAGGGAACTTCAAATTGGAATTGTAATTTTATTATTTCTAAGATTAAATCTTCCTCAGAATATTTAAATTCCCTTACTTTCTTAAATCTATCAAAAACTACTTCCCTCGGTAATAAGAAAGCCGCAGCGAAGTAGTTTGCTTTTAGTTCTTCTAAGTTTATTTCACTCTCATCTATTGTATCCAAGACATCTGTTTTTTTACATAATATGAAGTTGTCCTTATCTTTTTCTTGAAACTGTATTAGGTGATATAATTCATGGGCACCAACAAAATTTTGGAATCCTTTGTCAAAATTTGTATTTACAAAAATTTGAATAAAATCACCCTTTTTCCTTGTAAATCCTGCAATATTCCTTGATTTCAATGGATACAGTAATAAGAATGATTCATATTGATTTTCTATAATGTCAAAGATATTAACACCGATAGGGGATTCAGTTCCTAAATCATTCATTTTTCTATGCTTTAGTGCTTTATCTTCTATTTTTTCGATTTCCTCTCTATTTAACATACTATCCCACCTACTATATACTTTTCTTCATATCGTATAGCGTCTTAGCCTCGTCCATCATAGATAAAATCATCTCTACTTCACTTATATCCTCATCTGACATATTTTTTTCTTTTTTCATATAGATAACTATATCTTTTTCTGGTTTACTTATGCCAATTATATAATCAGCAGTAACCCCAAAGAATTCTGTGATTTTCCTTAATTCTGACACAGAAATTGATTTTTTATCATTTTCTAATTTACTAAAAGTGGATTGATTTATATCTAAAATTTCACCAAGTTCTTTAGCACTCAAACATTTTGATTCTCTTAATTCTTTAATTTTTTCACCAATTGTTTTCATTTCAATCCCTCCTACTAATAGTATATACACATTATTCTTTTTTAGCAACTATTTTTTAGAACTTATTAAATCAATTTCGAAATTAGAATTTCCGCCAGTGCTTATAATAGGATTCGCATAAAATTTAAGTACCTCTAAGTTTAATGTAATAGGGGCTTAGTTTGATCGTTAAATATATAAATTTATTAAAAAATTTTTCTTATTCAGAAACTACCCATTTTGCTCTTTTGAAATTTCCACATTATTTTTAAAGTAATTATCTAAATTATACTCTGTTACTTTAGTTATCTTAGGTTCTTTAGTCATGGGATTTATTTGTATATTATCTTTTAAAGCATCATATAATTTTTCATAAAGCAATATAATGCTATTTGTGTATTCCACCATCTCACTTAATAATTCATCAAAACTAAATAAACTTTGTAAATTTATTATATCTTTCCCATAAAATACTTCACCTGAATTATAGTTTATATCAATATTTAAATCATCTTCATATCTAATGACAATTTCACCGCAATCAAGGTTGGTATCTTTATCATAGAATTTGCTGCGTATTACTGGTACTAGATTTTTTTCTTCAAAATTTATATCATTACCGTTTACATTAAGTGTTAACTTAGTCGGTTCATGAAATTCTTTCAATTTTATATTATGTCTATGCTTCAATTGATTTGCGATTGCTCTTATTTGAACCTTTTTATTACTATTAAACCTAAATTCATCATTGAACATAGTAAGTTCTCTGTAAAACTCCTTAAGTTTAGGGTCATTAGAATCTTTAAGATATTTTGTAACTCTTATATAACTACAACTGTTTTCTACTTTTTCTACCCAGCCTTGATTATTTCTAATTATGTCCCCTTTATGATATCTAGAATTGTAATACTTTCCATTTGTATTATACTCTTTCCAAATCCTATAGTGGAACCATGGAATTTGTAATAATATATCAAAGCAATTATTTAAATCTATTAAAGCATGTCTTATATGTATTCTTCTAATTATATTTAGAAATTTTTCATCAAGATTTTTATGTTCCTCTTCATACGAATAAATTAATGAAATTGAAGCATCACCTAAAGTTTCAATAAAATCATTTATTTTACAAACACTTAGTCGTACATCTTTAGACTCTAATTCCATATAGTTATCTGCACCATATAATTTTTCTGGAATAGGGTTTAACTTCAATATGATCTCCTCCTACATTATTAAATCTTTTATATATAATTTTACATATAGTTTGAATAAAATCCTTTGTCCTCTAATACCGCTCTAATTTAGATAAATTCCTTGATTGATTCGTTGAACCTAAATATCTCTAGTATTTCATAATTCTTTTTAGAAATGTTAATTCCATACTCTGGAGCACTTTTCTGGCCTGGTTTGGCATAGTTTCTA
>JAAYRG010000084.1 GCA_012518885.1 Clostridiales bacterium
AATACTCCGTCCCCAGTGTCTTCCCGTTCCCAGTGTCTTCCTTACTTATTGTATTCCAGGTATTTTTGGTAAATGGTCAAAACCACATTTTAATTCCTCATCAGTTGGTATATTATCAACCATGGTTTGATCAAGGAAAGACTCATAAGCCTTTAAGTCAAAGTAACCTGTACCTGTAAGACCAAATAATATTGTTTTTGCTTCTCCAGTTTCTTTGCACTTTTTAGCTTCTTCAATTGCAGCATAGATTGCATGTGAACTCTCAGGTGCTGGAAGAATTGATTCTAGCCTTGCAAAATAAGTTGCAGCTTCAAAAACTTCTGTTTGCTTAACAGCAATAGCTTCCATTAATCCGTCATGGTAAAGCTTAGATAGAATTGAGTTCATTCCATGGAATCTTAATCCACCTGAATGGTCAGCTGATGGAATAAAGTCTCCACCTAAAGTATACATTTTTGCAAGTGGCGTAACCTTACCAGTATCACAATAGTCATATGCATACTTACCTCTTGTGAGAGTTGGACATGAAGCAGGTTCTACTGCAATTACTCTAGGATTTGCCTTCCCTAATAATTTGTCTTGCATAAATGGTGCAATAAGACCACCTAGGTTTGAACCTCCACCTGCACATCCTATTATAATATCAGGATATTCGTCAAGTAATTCCATTGCCTTCTTTGACTCTAGACCAATTATAGATTGGTGAAGGAGTACCTGATTAAGGGCTGAACCAAGAGAATAACGGCTATTTGGTGTATTAACTGCCTTTTCAACCGCTTCTGATATAGCACAACCTAGACTTCCACTTGTATTAGGATCTCTTTCTAATATCATACGACCTACTTCTGTTGTGTTTGAAGGACTAGGTATTACATTAGCTTTAAACACGTTCATAATTGACTTACGGAAAGGTTTTTGCTCATATGAAGACTTAACCATGTATACTGTAAGGTCAATATCATAATATGCACATGCTTCAGATAAGGCTGTTCCCCATTGGCCAGCACCAGTTTCTGTTGTCAAATGGCTTATTCCTTGTTCCTTAGCATAATAAGCTTGAGCTATTGCAGAGTTTAGTTTATGGCTACCTGAAGTATTATTTCCTTCAAACTTAAAGTAAATCTTGGCTGGTGTATCAAGTGCCTTTTCAAGATTATAAGCACGAATAAGTGGTGATGGACGAAAAACCTTATAATATTCTAAAACTTCCTCAGGTATGTCAAAGTATCTTGTATCATTATCTAATTCTTGTTTCACAAGTTCATCACAAAAAATAGGTGTTAAGTCATCAGCAGTAACTGGTTTCATAGTAGCCGGATTAATAAGTGGTTCTGGCTTTTCTTTCATATCTGCTCTTAAATTATACCATTGTGTAGGCATCTGATCCTCTGTCAAATAAAATCTGTAGGGTACTTTCTTTTCCATAATATTCTCCTTCTTTCTAATTATTTAAATTGTATTATTGAAAAGTAACAACAAAAATTGATGATAGCTAATAAAAAAAATCACGATTTTAAATCTCTATTAGCCATCTTGTAATCATAAACGAAGGACTAGAGCATAGATACCTAAGTGGTAAAAAAAAGCTCTTGTCACAGTATCTCTACTGGGACAAAAGCATAATATACTTCTGCGGTACCACCCGGTTTGGCGCAAAGCGCCCACTCTTTCATATACTAACATATATGCTCCCTTGATAACGGATGGAGATTCCGTTAGGTATTACTCAGCATTAAAGCCTTTCTTCCTACCCTCGTAAGCCCATTCAATCAAGCTATTATTACTGCATCCCACCACCCTGCAGCTCTCTGGAAATAATTTGCAAGACCTACTCTTCTTACTCGTTGGTTTATGATTTGTTTTATTATATTCTATTCACTAATCATTTGTCAACACTTTTTTGAAATATTTTTTTAAAGCATTAATACTGCACCCTATTAAAGAACCTTTGAATCTCATTTATATGATTTCCATCAACAAATCGTAATCCTACACTCATATCCGATATACCTGATTTTATATGAAAATTTACATGACCTATATTTTTATTAAGTAGTAACCAGGATGAGTTTTTATCAAAGGCTTGAATCTTTGAATGATTTAAGAATGTTTGAACCTTAGAAAAACCTAAAAAGTTTTGAATCATGATATAGTTCTTACTTATAATTGAGTAACCTTGGTGCCTATAATCAAGCCATTGTAAAAATAGCAATAAAACTGTGATAACTGCCAAGATAAATCCAAGCCAAGTAAAGAAGTAAAAACCAACAGGGACTAAAAGAACCCCAAATAGGAGAACCCATCGCCAAAAGTAAAAGAGCTTTCCCTTTCCTACTAACTTAGTGTCTGGTTCCCTTGTTACATAACCTGGGAAAATCATAATTAGAGCTTCATATAAGACTCTACTACTAATTAAGGGTAGCAGTAATAATTTGTTTTCAAGCTCGCTCTCACCAACTGTTTCTTGACCACCTATAATAATAACTTCTACCGATGACATATGAAGAACCCTTCTTAAAACTTGTTGATATATCTTGATTCCCTGTACCTTGTTTAATGGAATCTTTTGAGTTTTTCTCTCAAACATTCCATACTCTATTGTTATGGTCTTTCTAGTACAGGTTACAGTAAATTCAAAGTAATAGAGGAAGTTTTTAATTAGGGATATTATAAGTACTAAAACTAAGCCAGAAACAAGGAAAAATGTAACAATTATCCATAATGCTTGGGCCATTAAGACATCAAAGCCTTCAAAGACTGAATTTGGAATTAAGTTTAAAATGATATCAAATTCTGAAATAATTTCCCAGACAAATATTATAATAGGAATTAATATTAGAAAAGCTTCTAAGTCTGTCAGGGCATATAATAATATATCCTTATATGACATTTTATACTGGTAAATAATCTCATTGTCAGAGTCTACTTCTTTTTCCTTAGTTTTATTTTCTATTACACCACTAGCATCGTAATCAAGACTGTCTGCTAAATCATTAGTATTATTGGAAATTGCATTTTCACTAACATTTCCTTCTACTCTTTTCTTCTCGTGACGTCCTTGCCTATGTTCCTCAATAAGGTCTATATGAGACGCATCAACACAAATCAACGAGGCTTCTGCTTCTTGGTCTGATGTACTTCCAGTTTCTATCAAAATTTGGACAAGATTAAAGGGTTTATAAAAAAACCACTGTCTTTGCTTAATTGTTTGTATTCTTTCATAAGGAATCTCTCTTTCCTTCTTAATAAAGATTCCATTATACATTAGTATCTTATCTTGGTTAATATCATAAGTATGAGTAAAATATTTATATAGAGCTACTATTAAACAGAGCACAAATATTCCACTAATCATTATTAGCGAAAATACTTTGTCTTCTCCAATGTTAAGTAGAGCTAGAAAAATTAAAAACATAAACCTTTTAAATGATGTTATGAGGTAGGCTAGAATTGCAAGTGGATGAAACCTTTTCCGATTAGACATCTTCCTTTGCCTCCTTCATTTTTTCAATGATTTGGTCACGTAAATGGAGGGTTTCTTCAACGGAAAGGCCGGCTATCTTATGGGTTGTAGCTGCTGTATGCACCACTAGCTCCATTAGTTTATCTCTTCGAAGAAAGGGCCCTTGTTCAGTTTCGATGTGCTGAACCTTACTGATAGGTACATAGGTTATTGACCTAAAGAAAAAACCCTTTTGGAAAATAATATCTTCATCGGTTATTTCGTACCTAAAGTATCTATACCTGATAGGAACTATAGCCATTGAAATAAGTAAAACTAATAATGTCAAAGCAAAATAGCCAACCACCATATATAATAATATACCTTCTAAAACATCATTAAAGAACAACAAACCACCTACTACAAGTCCAATTACAAGCATTATTAAAAATCTTAATATGTTTGTCTTTCTCCAAACATTTTTAATGGCCTGGGGTAAGTGGTTTTTTAATAAGGGATAATCCATAATATGCCTCCTAGTTTTTGTATTAATTATGTCTTAATAATTAGCTTATATAGATTTTAACAAGATATATTGATATTAACAACTTACATTAGTATTAACAAAATCAATTTACTCAGAATCAGCAAGCCTTAAATTTTCATATACTTCATTCCATATATCCATGCATAATTCTAAAGAAAAGTTTTTATCCTGCTTGACTATTTCATTTGCCTTAGCTAATTCTTCTGAATAATCATCAGCTGTATATACTGTTAATCGTCCAGGACCACTTGTGTCCTTATGACTGATAAGAGGTATAGCCCCGTATTCTGATATATAGGCTACTTCTCCTTCATGTTTTTCAATAGTAACCTTGGCCATAGCCCCAATCATTCTGTTTGTAACTCCATCTCCAACACTACTAGTTGAGTTTATATAATTACCAATTGAATAATATATAAGCATCCTATTACCATTCTCGCTTTCAACCCATTCAACAGGTTGTATTACATGGGGATGGGTACCAATAACTAAATCAACGCCTAAATCGGCCATAAACATAGCAAGCTCAACCTGTTCCTTAGATGGAGTATGCATATACTCAGTTCCCCAATGAGGAGCAACAATAATAAAGTCAGCTATTTCTCTAGCCTTCTTAACATCCTTTTCAATCCTTGCCTTTTCAAGCATGTTCAATATATATGGCATATCTGAAGGAATAGGTACTCCATTGGTACCATAGGTGTAATTTAATATAGCTATTCTAAGGTCGTCCTTCTTAAATACATAAATATCTTCACTAGCTTCCTGACTCTCATTAATCCCAACTACACCAATATGGGGATAATTAGTTTTCCAATAATTCATACAATTTAAAACACCTTTTTTACCCTTATCTAGAGTGTGGTTTGTTGCATGAAGTATTACATTAAACCCTGCATTAACAAGAGAATCAGCTATTTCATAGGCTCCATTAAAGGTAGGATAGCCAGAAAGACCTAGTTCTAACCCCCCTAGAATAACTTCTTGGTTTACCATAGCTATATCGGAACATGATATTATATCCTTAACATTCATAAATAGGTGGTCATAATTATAACTACCATCAGGATATTTGCCGCTTTCATGTACTGGGTCATGAAGGAGCATATCACCAACCATAATTAGGTCAACCTTAGTAACCTTATCTTCCTCAATATCTTCACTGCCATCATCTAGTTCAATATCATCTTCTATTTCCCTACCATCTTTTAGGTCACTACTTAATAGCTTGTCTTCATCCTCATATTCGTCACCATCATATAGAGTGCCTTCTTCATCTGAATATGTTGCCTCAGTTGTAATTACATCCTTACTAGAATCATTAGAGTTACTAGAACTTTTTTCAAGTTTATTACAACCAGTAATTAGACCTAGTATAAGTATAAGCACTAGAACTAACCTTAAATATCTCATTTTGCTTAAATAATAGTTATAGCCTTTAACTGTATTAAATCTCATTTTACCCTTCTCCACTTCTATACCTTTCTTATTTAGTAATTTAATTCAATAAATTTCCCAAAATCTAATAATAATTATAGAACATATATAAAGGAAGTTCAAACAATCTATTGAAAATATTTGTATTTATTTACCTAAAATTCACTTATTTGATAGATTTTGGCGATTGAGTGTAAATTTCTTGTAACATTATTTGTAATGTTTTGATATAAAGTTGAACTTTGACTAATAATTTTATAAAATATGTACATAATGACATGGATGATAAGAGTTTTAGAACATAAATACTCGACATAAGTTAAAATTTTACATTTAATATTTGTCATTTTCAACTAAAAAGGTGCAAAATATTGGGTCATAATAGAGAAAATCGGTTTTTCTACGTTTTATAGTGAAAAAGCCGGAAAATTGTCTTGTTTATTTATGATTTTTATTTTAAAGTATAGATACTACAATATTGAGGTGACTGAATTGGATTACATTGACTATATAAACTATAAGTTGAATGGAAAGTATATAGGTCTTAAGCAGTCCACTAATAATTCATCAGATGTTAACCATATAGATTTTCTTACAGATGATAAAGTAGATGTTTTTTATTCAACTTTATATAACATAGATGAGGGACTTGAAAAGGATTATTTTATACTTTATTTTCAACCGCAGTACGATCTTTCAAATAATAAGCTAATAGGTGTAGAAGCCTTAGTTAGATTGAAAGATAAAGATGGTAACTTAATACCACCTAAAGATTTTATACCTATTGCAGAATGTACAGATCGGATAATAAGGTTAGACCAATGGATTGTTAAGTCAGCCCTTAGGCATAAGAAGTTGTGGGAAGATAAAGGATATAAAGACATTTATCTATCCATAAACTTATCTGCCAAATCACTTATGGACGAAATTAATTTTAAAAAGATTTTAGATATCATAACTAGCTTTGATATAAACTATAATCAACTCGTATTTGAAATAACTGAAACAGCTATTATCTCTGATCCAGATTTAGCAAGCAAAAACCTGCAGTCTCTTAAAGAACTTGGTATAAACATAGCCTTAGATGATTTTGGGACAGGCTTTTCTTCTATTTCACACTTAGAGAAATTGCCAATTGACATAGTTAAGTTTGATAGAAGCTTTATTAATAAAATTCCAAACAATACTAAGTCATGTTACATTTTAGATGCAATATTAAAATTATCCCATAACCTTGGATATATAGTAGTTGCAGAAGGTATCGAAAATATTAATCAATTAAAATATTTAGCTTCCCTAAACTGTGATAGGGGCCAAGGATTTTTCTTCTCAAAACCAATGCCTCATACAGAGTTACTAGGTTTGAAGTAAAAAAGACAGGGGGCAGTTCAATTACTCCATCCCCCTGTCTTTCCTTTGTTCTATGGATAAATTGTAATCTCTGTACCCATACTACAATACTTCCATAAGATGTCCATAACATCATTATCAACTGCTATACATCCTCTAGTCCAGTCAGACTCGCTACCATGGCCGTGAATCATTATTTCTCCACCTAATTTAGTATTCCAAGGTGGCATTTTTTTGGAATTGATTGAACTGATAATCTTATCATGCTCTTCCTTTGTAATTAAGCTATTCTCAAGTCCCCTCTTAGCATCCTCTATACTCGGATAGGAAACTCCTAATGATAGGTAATACTTGCTCTTATTATTTCTAGTACAAACATAATATGAGCCCTCAGGTGTTTTTCCATCTCCCTCTACTTCTTTATGGCCTACAGGTGTAAATCCCAGACCTATCTTATACT